>CAVLAV010000026.1:0-12303 GCA_963660735.1 bacterium | reverse complement strand
GGGCGGTGAAATCGACGTAGACGTTTCTCTTTGCCGTATGCCGCAAAAAGATATAGATGCGGCGGAAGATCCCGAGGTAGCCGCAAAACAATTCAGAATTTACTTCACATTCAATTACGATGCGGATGCCGGATACGTCGGTACCGTGGTGATTCCCGCAGGCAGCGTATTTACGAGAACTTCTTTCTTCTCAGGTACTCCGTATATGATTACTTTTGAACAAAGATATGCGATTAAGTACGATCTTAACGAAGGCGAAGGCAGCGAAGACATTAAACTTTTGCCCAACCTCGTAACTTTCGAGGCGTACGATAAAGACGGCGTAACCCTTGCCGAAAGCAAACTTTACGTTGAAAACGAAGCGAAAATAACTGCGCCCGAGGTTACGCTCCCGGAAAAGACGAGAGCGGAATGGGTTGACGCGGACGGTAAGGCGTTCGATTTCGAAAACGACGTAGTAACTTCCGATATAACTCTTCACTTGAACGTTATTCCGCAGTACACCGTTAAATTCGATACCGACGGCGGGTCAAAAGTTAATGACAGGTTAGTAGATAAAAACACTACGCTTACCAAACCTACTTCAGTTAAGACTTCCGATGACGAGAAATACGTTTACGAACTTGCTGGCTGGTATCTCGGAGATACCGCTTACGACTTTTCTACTCCCGTAACTTCGGATATGACTTTGAAAGCGAAATGGAACAAAAAGGTAGTTAAAGTTTCCGTAACGTTCAACTCCGACGGCGGCAGCGAAGTTAAATCTTTGCTTATAGCCGTAAACGGCAAGGCGACTAAACCCGCCGACCCCACCAAGAACGACGAAAATGGAAAGGCGATGGTATTTGCGGGGTGGTTCGTCGAGGGCAGCGATACCGCGTTCGATTTCGACACTCCCGTAACCGAAGATATAGTTTTAACCGCGAAATGGACCGCTGCACCTGCCGAGTCGGGTTGTAAGGGCAATACGGGCGTTTCCGGCGCGGTGTTAGGTCTTTGCGTTCTGGCTGTCGCGATCGTTCTTAAAAAGAAATCGGCATAATTGTAATATCATACCCGCAAGTTTCCGTTTTATACGGAAACTTGCGGTAAAAAAGAAAGGTAAATAAATGAAACAGTTTATAAAGAGAATTTTCGCCGTTGCTTTTACTTTTATAGTTGCGGCAAGCGTTTTCGCGGTTACCGGCACTGCCGTGCGCGCGGAAGAAACTCCCGCAATGCTTACGCTCGGCAATAACCGTTGGGTAACGAAGGATGCGCACAAGTTTTACGATGCCGAAACCGACACTTTATACGAATCGGCTGCATCCGATCCTAAAGGAACTTCGATAGGTAAATATCAATTGACTTTCGATTATTCTGTTCTCAACGTTACGGGCAATAAAAACGCGCATTATCTCGGAAAAGTCTGGAACAGGGCGGGCGATACGTCGTATACGGCGATTTTGTGGATTCTTGAATGCGAGACTGTGGTTGATACCACTTCGTGCAAGGCTTCGTTTTTCGTTGATATTCCCGATACCGAGTTCGTTATTAAAAAATCGGACGTCTTTAAGCGCATCGCTGTCAATAAGTCTGAGGGTATGCCCGATGAAATCGTTACGGAAACGGATTATCTTATTACCTGTAAACTCGATTCGTCGGTGATTAACGTGAAAGATCTAAACTCTAAACTTCCCGACGGCGGCGGTGAAACGGATAGCGAAAAGCCCGTAATTACGTATGAGGGCGAAACTACGCTCGACCTTTTTGCGGGCGATTGCGTTCCGTTACCTTTAGTAAAGGCGAACGATATGACCGACGGCGACGTTCTGGTTAAAAGAACGTGGTCGATCGGCGCTTATGATGAAAATTACAAACTTCTGCCCGGTGTACACACTTTAACGCTTTCAGCGACAAATAAGAACGGTAAAACGAGCGAAGTCGTAATTACGGTCAACGTAACCGAAAAAAGTTAAAATTTTGAATCGGGGGCGGAAAAATCAAGGCTATATTTTTCTGCCCCGTTTTTATATCCGACATCATGTATAAAACAAGTGATTTTATAAAATACGATAGCGCGTTTTCAGGCGAACACGGTGATTTTTCAGGCGCAAATTCTGCTTTTACCGCAGAAGAGCGGCTTGAATTTTTACAGAGATATTCGGCGTTTTTACAACGTAAATATTCTTTGAACAAATCTTGCAAAGTTGTAACGGACGACGAAATCGCGGCGCAAAAACAAAAATTGATATCAGATCGTAATCGGGACGGCGTAAGAGACAGAATAATTTACGATAAGGCGTCGATTTCGGTTACGGATTTTTTTTCGGCATATAAAAATTGGAAGTTTTACGGAGCGCAAGTTACGGACGGTACGGTGATTTTTAAAGAGAAAAACGTTCCTCCTACGCCGTCGTGTTTGTTTGACTTCGGGGCAAACTTGAAAAAGTTTGATTTTTATGTGACCATAAATAGCGACTATTTAAGCGTTGCCGCAAGACGCGGCGAACGACGGGAACCGCTTGTTACGACCGTCGGTAAATCCATAGATTTCCGTGCGGGAACGGCGGAGGTCGCAAAAATTCAGTTTTACGACAGCGGAACGGTTTACGCGAGGGTCGCAAAGCGCGACTATTATCATCACGACGCAATTTTTCTCGGTGAATTTTACACCGACCGCGAAAACGATTTTTCCTGTACTTTCGGCAAAGACTCGTATTCCGTAACCTTAAACGGAAAAACTACGGAAAACATAGCGTATACGAACGATTTGCCGATAGATACCGTATTTATAACGGGCGGAATGTATTCCGTCGGACAATGGTCGTTCAGACCCCTGAAAGCCGAAACGGATTGCGGGACGGTCGGAGATTTCTTCGTTTCCGAACAACTGCATGCGGATGAGGAGAGTATAGGCGTAAAAAGTTTACCGTTTGCCGTCGGAGGCAGGTTAAATGCCGATAAACGCATTATAGCAAGGGTTAATTATAAATATTGCGGAAATAAACGAGCGGTTTTACATTGTGATACTTTAAACCCGTGCGGCGAGATAAGAGTGAACGGAACGACGGTTGCGGTAAAACCCGATTTTACGGCAATTGAAACGGATATAACAGCGTATCTTAAAAAAGGCAAAAACGATATCGCTTTAATCGTCAACCCGCGTGCGCCCGAAGTGAATTATTCGTGGCACAGAAACAAAGACCCTTACGTCGGTTGGTATTTAAGCGATTTTTATATAGATACCTTAAGCGAAACTTATTTAAGCGATCTGCGCGTTACGACGCTGAAAGTCGGTCCGAACGGAGCCGTTGCCGAAATATCTTTTTCCGCAAGCAAAGATTGCTCTGCCGAAATATTTTTAAGGGAAATTTCCCCCGAAAACGGCAAAGAACGCTCTATCGGGTCGGTAAAAATCGAAAACGGAAAATTTTGCGGCAAATTCGATTTGGACGTAAAATTATGGAATACCGAAAACCCGGTTCTGTATTCGGTAAGGGTTGCGGCAAAAAGCGACTGCGGAGAGTTTATCGACGATTTATCCGTCGAAACGGGGTTCAGGACGATCGGACAGAAAAACGGTGAAATTTTGCTTAACGGCGAGCGTATCATACTTAAAGGCGCGTTGCTTATGCAGTTTTTGCCGCCTTACGAAAATATAGTAAAAAGCCATACCTGCCCGACGACTGAAGAGATTATATCCGAAATATTGCAGATAAAAGCGATGAACGGAAATACCGCGAGATTACATATTCTCGGTTACGGTACGAACGATAAACGATTTGCCGAAATTTGCGACAGACTCGGCGTTATGCTCGTGTGGACGACGGCGCTTATAGATTCGCTTGAAACGATAAAATGGGGTAACGTCTGGCGGCAGAAACGGGAATATATTGCGCAAATTCGCGAAGTGATAAATCATCCAAGTATAATTATGTGGGAGGGCAGCAACGAATTCCACGCGGATAAATACGATTTCGACCCGATGTTCGACGAGTTCGTGTCTGCCGTTAAAGCGGAAGATAAAACGAGGCTTTTATGCCCGTCGTCACACGTTTATTACGGTGGCGGAATTTACGGTAAAGAAGGATTTTACTATCAGGACGACGGTAATTCCGATCTCGAATTCAACCCGACGAAAAGTTCGTACGGGTGGAACGACGAACTCGTAATACGAAGCGCGCATAACTACGAGATCCTGCTCGGTTACGGCGGCAAGTGGGATGAATTCAGAAAACAAGGCTGGCAGGCTCAAAACGCGCTTTTCGGCAGTAAAAAACACGCGTATTTTATGAGCGAGTTCGCCGTTATCGGAAGACAAGACGATACGACGGCGGAATGTAAAAAATATATAAAGAACGATTCGTATGAACTTTGCGACGAAGAAAGTGCGCTTGGCGTTAAACTTACGCAGAGCGATTGGAAAATTTCGCAGAGTTATCAGGCTCTTTGTGCCGATAGAATAATTAAACTTTTGCTTGGCAGAGATATTGACGGTATGACGTGGTGTTGCCTCTCGGGCGGGGCTAACGACGCGAGTTACTTAAAACCGACGATAGATTTTTACGGCTATGCAAAATACGCTTTCTACGTTTTAAAAGACGATTTTGCTCCGTTACTTTGCTATTCCGACCAAACGGACGTAAAAGCCGGCAATGAGTTTTGCGTAAACCCGAAAGTAAGCGGCGCAAAAAAAGGCGTCGTTTATAGCGCGCGCGTTGCTGTAAAAGACGAAAACGGAGAAACGATCGATGAAAAAACCTTTGAATTTTGCGCCGATTCGTTCAGCGTTACGCTGCCTTCTTGGCAACCGTCTCTTGACAAAAACGGGTATTACGAGTTAGAATATTCTATAACGGAGGTTTAAATGTTTAGAGATAACAGAGTGAGAGATTTTATTTTTCCGACCGCGATTAAAGCCTTGCAGGGCGATATACGCGATGCGGAAACATTGTTAAAACCATGCGTTTTACAAATTGCCACCGTGGAAACCGATTTGATGCGCGTGAGCGGCGGAGGTTTCGTTATACTTGACTTCGGTAAAGAATATTACGGCGGCGTAAGGATAATAACCAAAAAGACATATTCTGTAAACGGGGAAAACGTACCGTATCCCGTTCATATCCGCTTTGGAGAGAGCGTAACCGAATGTTCGGCTGATCTCGGTGAAAAAAATGCGCGTAACGATCATGCCGTGCGTGATATGCAAGTTATTCTCGGTTCTCATTCGGATATGGAATTCGGCAATACGGGGTTCAGATTCGTAAGACTCGATTTTAAGGAAGATATGGCGATTGATATTAAAGCCGTCGTCGCCGTGTTTGTTCATAGAGATCTTAAACCGACGGGCAGTTTTACTTGCGACGACGAACGACTTAACGAAATATATTCTACCGCCGCAAGAACTTGCGACCTTTGTATGCAAAGTATGTTGTGGGACGGCATAAAACGCGATAAACTTGTTTGGATGGGCGATATGCACCCTGAAATGGTTACTATTGCGTGTCGTTACGGCTACGACAAATGTATAGACGACGCACTTGATTTCGTGGTGAATCAATACCGTTTGCCCGAATATATAAACAACAAGCCGTCGTACTCGCTTTGGTTCGTTATTGTGCTTTACGATTGGTATATGCAAAACGGGGATAAACGCCTTATTGAAAAACATATTGATTACGTAGGAAATCTCTTCGATAACCTCGACGCGCTCGTTGACGAAAACGGCGATATGCATTTGAAAGGATATTTCTTCGATTGGCCGTCGCACCCGAATTCCAACAGTAACGAGGGAGGCTCGACAAACGGTAAAAACGGAGTTAAGTCTTTGTTTTTAATGGCTCTCGAAAGGGCTGTCGATATGTACGGTTTACTCGGTAAAAACGCGGATAAACTAATTGCGCTTAAGGAAAGACTTAAAAATGGCGTATTGCCGGCTCCCGACAATAAACAGGCGGTAGCGTTTAAAGCGTTGGGGGAAAATGTTTTTAACGATGAAACGGCGCAAAGACTGACGGTTGGCGGAAGTAAAGGAATTTCCGCTTTTATGACTTATTACATTTTTGACGCTATATCCCGAAGCGGCGGTTTTGAAAAGGCAGCGGATATAATGAAAGAATATTACGGGGCGATGCTCGATAAGGGCGCGACTACGTTTTGGGAAGATTTTAATATCGATTGGGTTGTTGGAACGGGAAGAATAGATGAATTTCCCAAAGATGGCGAAGAAGATATTCACGGCGACAGAGGCGATTATTGTTATAAAGGTTTTCGCCACAGTCTGTGCCACGGTTGGTCGAGCGGTGCGGTAGGGTTTATTACCAAATATATTTTGGGTGTAAACGTCGTAAAGGCAGGATGTAAAAAGGTTATAATAAAACCGTTTTTGCCCGTCGGCGTAAACGAGGTGAACGGAACGTATCCGACGCCATACGGACAAATAGTTATCGAACATAAACGGCAGAACGGGCGTATAGTGAGTAAAATATCCGCTCCGAAAGAAATAGAAATAGCGTCAACTTAACGGTTGACGCTATTTTTTTATCGTGTATCAAACGAGAGGGACGATAAATTTGCCTTCGCCGGGCTTAATCGTCAGCGTGCAGACGCCGTCGGAATTTGCCTTCATAATCTGCGGCGTGCCGTCGTATCCCGCTCCGCCGTAAACGGCTAAATATTTTGCTTCGCCTTTTAGTTTAACCGAATAATCGTAGGTTTCGGTTTGCTCGGGATTGCCGTAATTGATAATCATATATCCTTCGTCTTCGGTACGGTCGAAAACGCCTATCAGACAATTTCCTTCCGTTGACACGCCGTCTACGAATTTTCTGTCAGAAAAATCTGCCCCCGAGCCTAATTTGGTCATCGCGGCGCTGCCGTTAGGGTCGCTCTCGCTCGCTATGCCCATACATTTTACCCAATCGTATGCAAGTATGGCAGGGGCAAATGAAGTTATCTCGCCATTTACGTTTTTTACATATTCGTAGAGAGGCGAAGGGGTTCCGTCGGGTTTTAAAATACAATATTCATACATCGGATCTTCCGGACTGCCTGGGTCGAAATAACAATAATAAGAAAGATCGGTCGCACCGAAAGCAAGCGAAACGTAAACTTGTAATCTTAAATCCTCTTCGGTAAGACCCGATTTAAATTCTGTTTTTTCAGCCGTCTGAATGTAAAAATGCGTTCTAGCCGAATGTTTTTGCGATAGTTTAGCTACTTTGTCCAAGCACGAGAGCCAACCCGTTAAAAATCCCGTGGATCTAAACGGATAATAATCGACGGAAACCATTTTGTTTTTATCGAATTTGGAAAGTACGTGTTCGTCGAAATAATCGAGGTACTCTTCATACGTTTTTGCTCCGAGTTTTTGTGTGGCGGCATAGTCGGGCCAAAGATTTATAAAGTAAGGCACGTCGTAAACTTTTTTAAAATCTTCTATAAGCGTATCGGACGCAAAATCGTTCATACGCGTCGTTGACGGCTCGTCTGACATATGCACGGCGGTTATTATATCTTTATATTCGCCGTATAAATCGTAAGTTGTGAACGGCGTTGCCCCGTAGCCCGTGCCCTCGGAGGCGATTTTATACCATTCTGCAAAATTCAAAGTTGCTGTAAGCCCGACTTTTCTGCACAGTTCGAGGTTTTTTTGTGTGAGAACAGAACCGAGATACGCCCTATTTTCGCTCGTCCATTCGCCGTCGTGATGTCCCATAAGAAGATTATTTAGTCCCGCGTTTTTATACAGCGTAAATCCCTCTTCGGTAATATCGTGAGGCTGCCAAAATCCCGAAATAACGAAATTTGCATCTTCGTACGTTTTTGCGTGCGGGGTTGATTCGTTATTGTTTGTCGTGCAGGCGGTTGTTCCGAGCGATAGGCAAACCGCCGTAATTGCCGCAATAATACTATTTATTTTTTTCATACGAGATTCCTTATTTTTCAACGCCTTTGATATAACTATTATATAAAATTTAAAGTTTTAAATCTATAAATTTTTCAGCACGTTATATAAGTTTCTCATATAAGTTGATTTGTTTGAAAGTTGGGTGATATTTAAACTTAATTAAAAAAGGGTTGATGATAACGGAATAATTCATATCGGACTTTACGATTTTCCGTTAGACAAAGACTGCTTACAATAAAGTCAATGACGTAAAATTTGGGAGTAAATCGGGGAGTGAAAACCGAAAATTATCGAAAATCGCTGTTTTTGCGTTAAAATTGCTTATTTTTATATCTTTTTTGTGGTTAAGCGACTTCCTCTGACTTCCGTTGTTCAGGAATCTGAATATCTCTATTCTATCCACCAAAATTCCAGGTAATACCTGAGTTTTTTGCTTTTTACGGCGTGTTTAGTAAATGCCGTAAATGGCTGAATCTTCCATTCGCGTAATCGAAAAGGAATATATTGTTACCGGCAAGCCTTAAAATTTTTTCAGAAAAATTATCAAAGCAGTCGAAATAAAAAAACAAATATGGTAACGCTTGAATTGTCTTCCATTATGCGAGAACTGATAATCGCATATTCTTGTTTGCTTATATTGAGATATTTTGCCTTCTTATTATACTTAATTTCGGTGGAAACGTCAATTTCTTTTTCAAGGTCGGGGTTACGAGAAAGAATGAATCTTACAAGTTTCATGTCTCCCGCTTTTGCCGCCGCCTTCAAATAAAGTTTTTCGGCTTCGTGAATTTGTTTGTAGGCATTTCTCGCCTCTTTGTCTCAGACTCTTTCAAAGGTTTTTCTCAAATTATCAATTTTTTGCAAAACCTTTTCGCAAAAGACGAATCTCTCGCCACGATACGGTCGATAAATTCTTTGTTTCCGAGAAGATATTGCGTTTCGTGCGCTCCAACTTCCGACATAAAGTCCTTAAAATACTTTTGTTCATCGGCAGTTAATTCTTGTTCGTTGGAAATTTTATCGTGAATTTCTTGGATAATAGTTCGAAATGTTGGTTAAATTATTGCAGTGGGATAACAAGCGGCGCAAAATTTTTATCAAATTTTACTTCATTCCAAGATTTTAAAAAAGTTGTGATATGTTTGATACAGACGATATTAGGTTTTCACTTGTTTTATCTAAAAAAATGCGCACAATAATGCAATTTAATGTTTCATACTCTTGACAAAATCATTATTTATGTTTATAATAACAAACATAAGGAGATAATTTAATGCAAAGAGAAGTTGTGATAATGCCCAAGACTCTGGATATATTAAAGACGATGGGCGAGCAAATAAAGATGGCAAGACTCAGAAGAAATTTGCCCGTAAAAATAGTTTCCGAACGGGCAGGAATAAGCAGAAATACGCTTTGGCAAATCGAAAAGGGTAATCCTTCCGTCGCTATCGGGTATTATGCCGCGGTTTTGCATGCGTTGAATAATCTCGACGGGGATTTGTTGCTTGTGGCAAAAGATGACGAACTCGGCAAAAAATTGCAGGATTTAGAGATAAGCGCTAAAAAGCGCGTCAGCAGGAAATAGTATGGACAATAAACAAAAAACGATTTTCGTATATGACGACTGGTCAAGAGAGTTTCCCGTTTTAATGGGCAGGCTTTACGTTCAGTTCTCGCGCGGTGAAGAAGTGTTTTCATTTGAATACGAAGATTCCTGGCTAAAAAACAATAATACGCTTATCTTGGACCCCGATTTATCTTTTTACGGCGGAAAACAATACGTTTTCGGTAAAAAGAAGCAATTCGGATTGTTTATGGACTCCGAACCGGACCGCTGGGGAAGAATGCTTTTGAAACGCCGTGAGAACGTTATTGCAAAAAGAGAAGGTCGGGCGGCGAAATCTTTAACCGAAACCGACTATCTGCTCGGCGTGGAAGATTTCACGAGAATGGGGGCTTTGCGCTTCAAAACGGAGGAAAACGGAGAGTTTCTATCTTATAACGAAGATATGACAGCTCCTCCCCTTACAAGACTTAGAGAGTTGGAAGCCGCGTCGCTTGCATACGAAAAAGATAACGAACTCTTAAACGATAAGTGGGTAAAACTTTTAATAGGCCCCGGCTCTTCGCTTGGCGGAGCGCGTCCCAAAGCAAACGTCGAAGATTTGGACGGAAGTTTGTGGATTGCAAAATTTCCGTCGAGAAATGACGAGTACGATAGCGGAGCGTGGGAATACGTCGTTCACGAATTGGCTGCGCGTTGCGGGTTGAACGTTCCGCAAGCGAAAATTATAAAGTTTTCCGATTTTGGCAGTACGTTTTTGGTAAAGCGTTTTGACAGGGCAGGAACTAAACGTATACATTTTGCTTCGGCTATGACGTTGCTGGGAAAATCCGACGGCGAATCGAACGAGTGCAGTTATCTCGATTTACTCGAATTTTTAACTTCGTATGGGTCGCGCGTAAAGGAAGACGCTATTGAGTTATGGGAAAGAATTGTTTTTAACTTGGCAGTAAAAAATACCGACGACCATTTACGAAACCACGGCTTCATTCTTGAAAAAAACGGGTGGCGATTATCTCCGTTGTACGACGTAAATCCCAACCCCGACGGAACGCATTTGTCATTAAATATCACCGAAAACGACTGTAGTCTAGATTATGGTTTGGCGTTAGATACCGCTAAATATTACGGTATAACGCGCGCCGAGGCAGAGAAATACGTTATGAAGACTAAAACAATTATAAGTGAAGAGTGGCAATCGATAGCGAAAAAAGCTGGGTTAAAAGAATCATCCTTAAAATATATGCAAAGCGCGTTTGTTTCCGAAACGACTATATGATTTGGGGAAAATTGGGGAAACTTTTTCGTTTAAAGGCTTAAAAACGTTAATTTTGAGTCAAAAAAGCATAAAAATAAGCACTTTTATAAGATTATGATTTTCCTCTGACTCCGTCATTCGGGAGTTCAAATCTCTCTACCCCAGCCATTTTGGGCGGTTTTTAGCAGATATAAGACTAAAAACCGCCTTTTTATTAAAAAATTATCCTATGATAAAATACAACTTAATATTTTTTTGGGAGTAAATTTGGGAGCGTTTTTGGGAGTAAACCGAAACGCTTTATTTTTCGGTATCTTCAAAGTCCCATTCGAGATAGTTTACTTTTGTTGCTTCTTTTAATTGAAACTCTTTTGAAAAATCCGTATATCCTCTGTCAACCTTGGAAGAATGAATCGTTTTATCTTCTTCGTGTCCGTCCCAAAGTAAAACGACTTCGCCGTGGACGCCCGATTCTTTACAACGAGTAATAAACGTGTATCGCAGTTCGTGCAGATGATGATTCGGGAAGATTCGTTTCATCGCCGTATTCAAACTATTGAGATTAACGTTTCTTGCCTTTTCAAAGTCGATATAAGGTAGCACTCGTTTCATCATAGGCGTAAACGGGATTTGTCTTTTGACTATGTTTTTGCCCATTCTTTCTTTGCTCGTTTCGCATTCAAGCCACGTTCCGTCTATAATTTTTAACGTTTTCAGTTCGCTGCGGCGAAGTCCCGTATACAAAAGCACGAGCAGCGCGCTTGCCGTATCTTTATAGGCGTTTGCAATACAATGGTTGACGAGCGTTTTTTCTTCGTCGTAAGTAAGCGCCGAACCTTTTTTTGCCTCGTAGTTAGGAACGACGACTTTATTCATCGGCGAAGGCTTTCCGTTGTCTTCCGCCACCATATCGAAAATGCAGCGAAGTACGAGCCATAATTTATGCGCCGTGCGCAAAACGCCTTTTTCGACGTAACCGAGCAGAAATTTTTGTAAATCATTTCTTTCTATTTCGCTTGCATTACGATTGCCGAAAACGGGAAGAATATCGTGTTCGAGCATTCTGACGTATTCTTTGTACGTAGACGGTTTAGTGGTAACTGACTTTACGCTTAACCATTCGGTTGCGTATTCCGCAAAAGTTTTTGTTTTTATCGTGGAGTTGTAAGTGCCCACGATAGGTTTAGGATCGGATAGTTTTCCTTTGTTATTTAATTTTTCGATGAATTTATCTTTTAACGTATTCAAGTCTTTTGACGAAACTTCGACGTCGATTCCTTTTCTGTGAAATCGCGCCTCGTACACGCCGTCTTTCCTATAACGGTAGCGTACTATCATATCGTTTGCGGCAAAAAAACTTCTGTATTGTGTCGGCATTCGTAAAATCTCCTTTTTGGTAAATTTCAGTCGATTCCGACGATTTTCAGTTTTACTCTTGTGGTTTTCGATTGCCATTCGCGATAAAACGTTTTCGTAAACGGCATTTTGTTTTTTAATTGCTTTTAATAAAAGCGTAATAGAATTATTGTCAAATTGTTGTTGCGTGTCTCTCGTACTCAATCTGCTTATTCGGACTTAAATATATTTTTT
>CAVLAV010000025.1:11172-12402 GCA_963660735.1 bacterium | reverse complement strand
ATACTTTAAGTATAAATAAAACTTTTGGAGCGATTTAATGGATATAAAAGAGATTTTATCAAGGTGCGACCATACGCTTTTATCGCAAACGGCAACGCTTGACGATATTAAACGCACTTTAACCGAGGCGATGAAATATAAAACCGCCTCGGCGTGTATTCCGCCTTGCTACGTAAAAGCGGCTAAACAATTCGTCGGCGATAAATTAAAAATTTGTACGGTAATAGGCTTCCCCAACGGGTATAACGCTACTGCCGTAAAGGTTCACGAAACTAAAATCGCCGTTCTTGACGGTGCGGACGAGATAGATATGGTTATAAACGTGGGCGAATTGAAAAGCGGAAATTACGCTTTCGTAGAGGACGAAATAAGGCAGGTTAAAGCGGCTTGCGGCGATAAGATTTTAAAAGTAATAATCGAAACCTGCTTGCTTACGGAAGAAGAGAAAAAAGCGGCTTGTAAAATAGTTACGCGCGCGAAAGCGGACTATATAAAAACTTCCACGGGATTTTCGACGGGCGGCGCGACGCGCGAGGATATAATCTTGTTTAAGCAAAACGTGGGCGATGGCGTAAAGATAAAAGCCGCAGGCGGAATAAAGACTATTGCCGACGCGGAAGAATTTATCTCGCTCGGCGCAGACAGATTAGGGACTTCCCGCATAGTAAAAATTTTGGAGAGTGAAAATGGAAGATAAAAAATTAACGCCCACTCCGCATAATTCGGCTGTATGCGGCGACTTTGCAAAGACGGTTTTAATGCCGGGCGACCCGTTAAGGTCGAAATTTATAGCCGAAAATTTTCTTGAAAACGCAAAACTCGTGAATAACGTGCGCGGAGTGCAGGGGTATACGGGCTACTACAAGGGCAAACGCGTGTCGGTAATGGCTTCGGGAATGGGGCAACCGTCCATAGGCATTTATTCTTACGAACTGTATAATTTTTACGGCGTGGAAAATATAATAAGAGTGGGTTCGTGCGGCAGTTTCGATAAAGATTTGCACGTTCGCGACGTGATAATCGCGCTCGGCGCTTGCACCAACGGCAACTACGCCGCGCAGTATAATTTAAGCGGAACTTTTTGCCCGATAGCGGATTTTACTCTTGCGAAACTTGCCGTAGAGGAATGTGAAAAATCGGGAGCAAAGTTCAAGGTCGGCAATATTTTATCGTCCGATACTTTTTACGACGATTCTTCCGACGGCTTAAAATGGGCGAAAATGGGCGTTC
>CAVLAV010000025.1:0-11162 GCA_963660735.1 bacterium | reverse complement strand
TGGAATCGGCGGCGCTATATATGAACGCCGCGCGATCGGGTAAAAACGCTCTTTGTATTTGCACCGTAAGCGACTCGTTTATTTATCCCGAAGAGAATACTTCGGCAGAGGAACGCCAAACTTCGTTTACTAAAATGATCGAGATTGCGCTTGAAACGGCGATAAGGATAGAATAATGCGCGCTTACGATATTATCAAAAAGAAACGCGACGGCGGCAAACTGACCGACGAGGAAATTCGTTTTTTCGTAAACGGATACACGAGCGGCGAAATTGCCGATTATCAAGCGGCGGCGTTTTGTATGGCTATTTATTTTCAGGGAATGGACGGCGAAGAAACTTCTTCGCTTACTTTTGCGTTCAGAGATTCGGGGTCGCGCGCGGATTTTTCCGAGATAAAAGGTTTGCGCGTTGATAAACATTCCACGGGCGGCGTGGGCGATAAAACTTCGCTTATCGTTGCGCCGATAGTCGCCTCGCTTGGACTTAAAGTCGCAAAAATGAGCGGTCGCGGTTTAGGGCATACGGGCGGAACGGTCGATAAGTTGCAGTCTATTCCCGGATATAAAACTTCGCTTGAAAAAGACGAATTTATAAAAATAGTCAATCAAACGGGTATGTCGATAATAGGGCAGACGGAGGTGTTTGCGCCTGCGGATAAAAAGTTTTACGCTTTGCGCGACGTAACCGCAACGGTGGATAGCATACCGCTTATCGCGTCGAGCATAATGGGTAAAAAACTCGCCGCAGACGACGATATTATCGTACTCGACGTGAAAACGGGCAGCGGCGCATTTATGAAAAGTCTTGAAAAAAGCGTGGAACTTGCCGAGGCAATGGTCGATATAGGCAAGCGCGCGGGCAAGAAAATAGCCGCACTCGTAACGGATATGGATAAACCGCTCGGCAACGCCATAGGCAATTCGCTCGAAGTTATCGAGGCTGTAAAAACGCTTAAAGGCGATGGGAGTGAAGATTTAACCAATCTTTGTATAGAACTTTCGGCTAAAATACTGCAACTTGCGGGCAAGGGAGAATACGAAAAGTGCAGACAACTTGCCAAAGACGCTATTTCGAGTGGAAAGGCTTACGAAACTTTTAAAAAGTCGGTTGCGGCGCAAGGCGGCAGGGTTGACTTGCTCGATAATACCGATTTATTTGAAAAAGCAAAATATTCAAAACCCGTATTTGCCGAAAAAAGCGGTTATATAAGCCGCGTTGATTGCGAGGGGTACGGTGAAAGCGCGCTTTTACTCGGTGCGGGCAGAAATAAAATCGACGACGAAATCGACTACGCCGCAGGTATAATACTGAATAAAAAGACGGGCGACAAAGTCGAAAAAGGCGAGGTTATAGCCACGCTTTACACTAATAGAGAAAATAGTTTACCCGAGGCGATAGAGCGATTATCGCGTTCTACCGTTATTTCCGACGAACGCCCCGCAAAAGGTAAACTCGTATTAAAAGTTATAGAATAAGTACGGCACACCGAGCGCAAGCGTGGCGATCCCCCTGAAAAAGTATGCGGCATATATTTCGTACTTTATTCCGAGGGATTGCCGCGGCACTTCGTGCCTCGCAATGACAGTGAGGAGGGTGTTGCCGCGGTTGCTATGCGTTCCCGTAATGACAAGTAAAAAATTGCCGAGAATTATTCTTTCGAGCCGTAAAAAGTTTGTTCGTAGTCTTTTAAGGCGTATTTTTCGTCGCCGAGCGGTTTTTGCGCGTTGCGGTAGTCGTGGCGGTCGCAAAACTTTAATAAATTTTGCATAAGTTCGGCAATGCGCGCGTTTTGCGCTTCGGCTAAAACCCGTAAATAATCCTTGCATTTCGCGCCCGCGTAAGGCGCGTAAATAAGCAGTTTTGCGTAATGTTCGGCGCAAAACCCTTTGCCGCCCTTAATCGTTTGCTCGAAACTCGGGCGGGAAGAGTAGACTTCAGCTACGGTCTTATAATACCTTACCATATGCGCGTCGAGGTACTTGCAGATAACGCACGATTTTTCGCGTTCGAGTATCTTCTCGGCGCGTTTTTTCGCTTGTTTTGAATTTTGCGGCGCGGCAAAATCGCCCATAACGGTTTTTAATCTCGTAGAGGCTTGCAAAGCGAGTCCGAGTTTTGACGGCATCGAGTATAAAAGCGAAAAATGGTGAGAACAAAACCCGAGTTCGTTTACTTCCGCGCGGGTGTGATCTTCCATTACTCCTTCGCCCAAATATTGCTCGGTAAGGCGATTATCAATCTTTTTTTGAATACGACAAAGCGGACATTCGTAATTCTCGTCGAAGTTTTCTTCGATGAGCATAGTGCCTATGTGGTAGTTCATCAGTCTGACCTCCCCGTTAAATGCCCCTCGGGGTTAAGTCCCGCAAAATCCGTTTGGCTTAACGCCTCGTAAAGGGTGATCGCCACCGAGTTGGATAGGTTAAGACTGCGCAAATTTTGCCACATAGGTATGCGCAAAGTATTCTCGTAATGTTCTTTTAAAAGCGGCTCGGGCAGACCGTGGGATTCTTTGCCGAACACGAGAAAGTCGCCGTCTTTAAACTCGACTTCGGAATATTTTTTCGCACCCTTGGTCGATAAAAAATAAAAATTCCCGTCGGATTTGTGCTTTTGGTACAACTCGCCAAAGGAGTCGTAATATCTCACGTCGAGATATTGCCAGTAATCGAGCCCCGCGCGTTTAAGCGTGCGGTCGGAAATTTCAAAGCCGAGCGGTCTTACGAGGTGTAAAACCGAGTGCGTAGCCGCGCAGGTGCGCGATATATTGCCCGTATTTTGCGGTATTTCGGGTTCTACCAAAACTATATTGAACATATTTTATCCTTCGTTAAAATTTTATTTTATCTTTCGGAACGGACTTTTACTATTTTTAAAGCGTAACCCGTAAGGGGCGTAAGGTCGTAAAGTCCGTTTTCGTCGGGCGGGGAAAGTAAGCCTTGGGGCGAGGCGCAAAGCACTCCGTTTTTCGCAACGAGTAAAAACGGTAAACCCGTTAAATAGGCGTATGCGCGCAATAAAATGCCGCTTACTTCGCTTAATTTATTTTTTTGAAAAGCGATTACCGCTTCCGCTCCGCACACGGCGAAAGCGCGCATAAGTTCGTAAGAAAGCAGGTCGTCGCCTATCGCCACGGCGACTTTTCCGCATTTAAGGTCGTACAATTTCCCGTTTGCGCCTATCGCAAGGGGAGAGTCGGAATAAGCGACGGTCATATCGCTTATTCCGAGCAACTTGCCGTTTTCGAGTACCGCCGCGGAACGCTTTAAAACGCCGTAATTGTCGGTGTCGGCGGCGTAAACAAGCGGCAAATCGCACTTTAAGGATATTTCGGAAAGGTCTTTGAGTATATTCGTTTCGCCGCGCAGTTCTTTTACGTATTTTATAATTTCGCCGTCGTCGTAACCTACGGCAAGCAGTTCCGCTCCGCGCGGATCTTTAATAAACTCGGCTAACTTCGCGTTGCCCGTCAATGCTTTAACTTTCAAATCGCAATCTCCTTTGATTACGATATGCTCGGCGAAAAAATTAGGTTAAAAAAACTCGTTTAATTCCTTCTTAACCTCGTCGGTGTCGGTCAGGGTGAGTATTTTATTTTTGAGCGCGTTGGCGTTTTTTTCGCCCTTTAAGTATAGGCAAAGTTGTTTGCGGAAAAGTTTTGCAACGACTTTATCTGGGTAGACCTCTTTTAACAGGTCTATATGTCTGAAAATAAGTTGCTTTTTATCCACGCTTACGGGCAAGCCTAAAATTTCGGAAAAAAGCCAAGGTTTTTCGAGCGCGCCCCGCGCGAGCATAATTCCGTCCGCGCCCGTAGCGTCTATAAGCGTTTCGGCGTCGCCGACGGAAAATACTCCGCCGTTTGCTATAACGGGCACTTTAACCGCGCTTTTAATTTTTGCTATCTCGTCAAAATCGACTTCGCCCGCATAAATTTGGTCGCGCGTTCTGCCGTGCACGGTAATCATATCCGCGCCGCCTTGTTCCAACGCCTTTGCAAAATCCACGCCGACTATTTTTTCGTGCGTTAAGCCTATGCGCATTTTTGCGGTTATCGGCTTGCCGCTTTTTTTACATTCGGCAACTATTTTTTCGGCTTTGTTCGAGTCGGCGAGTAACGCGCTGCCGTCGCCGTTTAAGTAAATTTTCGGCATAGGACAGCCGAAATTTATATCAATAATATCGAACGACGAAAGAGGCGTTTCCTCAATCGCCCTGCGCATAATAGCGGGGTCGCTGCCGAAAATCTGCGCGGCTTTCAACTTTTCGCCTTTTGCGGGGCGTAAAAGTTCGGCGGTCTTTTCGTCGCCGTAGATAAGCCCCTTTGCGCTTACCATTTCGGTAAAGGTGAGTCCCGCGCCGTAGGACAGGCAAATTTCGCGCATAGCGTAGTCCGAAAACCCCGCGAGCGGAGCAAGAAAAACGTTGTTATCCGTGCTATACGCGCCTATTTTAATACTTTTTGCTTTCATCGTAATATTCGTTTAATTCTTCCGCGGTAAGGTCGCGCATATCTTTTCCCGCGTTTAACGCGAGTTCCTCGGTCTTTTTAAATCTCTTTAAAAATTTCTCGGTTGCGGCGGAAAGGGTGGTTTCGCAGTCGAAACCGAGTTTTCTTACGTAACTTGCGGCGGCAAACAAAAAGTCGCCGCATTCTTCGCCGAGTTTGCTTTTATCGCTGTCGAGTTCGGCTTTTACTTCGCCGAGTTCCTCGTACACTTTTTTAAGCGCGTCGTCGGCGGATAAAAAGTCCATATTGTATTTGCCCGAGCGTTTGGCAATCTTGTCCGCACGCATAAGCGCGGGGAAGTTTTTCGGTACGGCGCATAAGTATTCCGTTCCGCTTTCGTAACCTTTTTCCTTACGCTTGTTTTTATCCCATACGGATAAAGCAGATTCTGCGTCGCTTGCGCGGTCGTTTCCGAAAACGTGAGTGTGCCGCGTTATGAGTTTTTCGCACAACGCACTTATGGCGTCGTCAAAAGTGAAAGTCCCTCGTTCCTCGGCGAAAATCGCCTGAAAAGCCGTTTGCAAAACTACGTCGCCGAGTTCTTCCATAATCGCGCTTTCGTCGCCGCTTTTTACCGCGTCTAAAAGTTCGTAAGTTTCCTCTACGGTGTTAGGGAGTATGCTTTCTTTGGTCTGCGCTCTGTCCCACGGGCAACCGTTTTCGCCGCGCAATATTCTTAATATTTCAAGTAAATCGTCTACGCCGTAACGCGTTTTTTGCGTGAGAGGCAGTTCGCCTATCGCAATCGCGCTTAAAAAGCCGAGGTCGGCTTGTCGGTCGAGTTCGTATAAAGGAATACGCTTACTTTCGCCGCCCGTAAAAAGCGTAACGGGTATATCGTCGCCGAACGCGGAGGAAACCGCGAGTTTAACTTCGCCCGCGGTAATCGCGCAGTCCACGTCGTACACGATAAGCGGCAGGGTGAGTTTTGCCGAGCCGACTTCGTATGCGGAAATTGCGAGATAGTTGCCTGTAAAAGCGGCTTTTTCCGCAAAGTACGCCGCTTTGGTTACGCCGCTTAAAACGATAGCGTCTTTGCGTTTTTTTAATATGATTTCGCACGCGCGGTTTTCGCTCACGCCGCCGTCGGTCAAAAATATAACGTTTTTGGTTTTCGCCGCTTTTAAAACTTCGGCGGCGATATTTTTATTCAGCGTGTCGTAAGTTCTCGACTTTTGATAAATGCCGTCGAGAGATACCGCCGACGGAAAATTTTCCGCAATATATTTCCCTGCGGGGGTAAGCGCGGTCTGAATAATTATTTCGTCCGCGCTTTTAATTTCTTCAAGCGTTTTAAAGGTTAAATCTCCGCCTTCCACGCCTGCGGAGGCAAGTATAAGTTTCATATTCGGCGTTCCTCGTTCGTTTATACCTAATAATATATACCAAATTGCAAAAAACTGCAATTAAATAACACGAAATATCCGAATAAAGCACTCCGAAAATATTTATTTGCTCTATTTTCAACAGGAAAATTTGTAAAATCGCCTTTACGATCAGTCCCGCGCCGAGCGACGCGCACGAAACGTAAGGCTTGCCTATCGCTACGAGTATAGAAGCCGAAGTCTGCACGAGCGCGAGCAGAACTACGTTCACGCCCGAAAAAGATAATAATCGAGCCGCGGTTTCGCGTTCGCTCAAGTTAAGTCCGCCGAAGAGTAAATCCACTATCGCACCCGAAAAAATAAATAACGCGGTCGCCGCCAAAGTCGACAGAAGCAGCGTCAGCAAAAGCGCGCCGAATATTTTTTTGCGGGCGCGGCGGTCGTCGTTTTTCGATAGTAAGGAAGAGATGACGGGCAGGGATGCGACCGCCGCGCCGTAACAAAGCGCGACGGGAACGCCCACGACCGATTCCACGCTGCCCGTATACACGCCGTAAAGTCCTACGGCGTTTTGCGTGTAAGATTTTAAAATATTGATGACGGTAAAACTGTCGTAAGCGCGCGCGAGCGGCAGTAAAATTGCGGACAGCGTTACGGGGAAAGCCGTCGCGATTATTTTTTTCAGCGAATACCCGTTTTTAAACGAGTTTATTTTAACTCCGCGTTTTTTAAGTTTCAGCCACATAAAAAGCACGGCGACGAGTTCGCTTAAAGTAACCGCTACGCAAGCCGCCGCCCCCGCCAAAGCGTAGTTCGACCTGAGCAGGTAACAAAGCGTAAGACCTGCGGCGAGTTTAACGGTTTGTTCTATTATTTGCGAAAGGGCGGTAGGTAGCATATCGTTTTCGCCCTGAAAAAATCCCCTCGCGCAGGATAGTGCGGAAACGAGAAAAACGGAGGGCGATAGGGCGATATACGCGTATTTCGCCTGCGGATTGCCTTGCGCGGCGGCGAGGAAAGGCGCGGAAAGAGCCATTAAAAGCGAGCCTATAAACCCGAGCGGCAAAAACAACGCCGCCGCGCGCGACAATACTTTTTCGCCGTCGTCGCCCGAGGAAACGAGTTTTGCAAGCGCGCTCGGCACTCCGCTCGAAGAAAACACGAGCAGTATGGAGTACACGGGAAAGACCGTCTGATAAACGCCTAACCCTTCCGACTTTAAAACGTTGGTAAGCGGCACGCGATATACCGCGCCCAAAATTTTGGCTACGAGCGCGCCCAAAGATATTATAAACGCGCCCTTTAATATGCCGCCGCTTTTAACTTTTGCGGTTTTTTCCAAGTTATCGCCTTGCGGATAAAATTTCCGCCGACAGTTTGCAAAGCGAAATATCGAGCGAAGTGATAACCGCGTCTTTGTTTTTATCGGCAAGCAAAACTCCGCCTATTACGCCTTGATCGTCGGTAATAGGCAAAAAGAATTGATTGCAAAAACCGTGGTCGCTCCCTTCCGAAATTTCAAAGGGTTGCACTCCGTCCGACACGTTTACCACCGTTGATTTATTTTCGCTCATAAATTTGCCGAGTTTTTTAGAAACCGTTTTGGCGGTAAGTTCTTTCGCGCCCGTACCGCTCGCCGCTAAAATCACGTCGCGATCGCATATAATCGCCGTGTGCGCGGTAACTTTATTAAGACTTTCGGCAACGTCCGCCGCGACGAAATCTCTCCGCTCGATAGCCGAGTATTTCTTTAATATAATTTCGTCCGCGCTCGTGTATATTTCCAACGGATCGCCGTCGTTTATGTTGAGAATTTTTCTTATTTCGCGAGGGATAACCACTCGCCCTAAAACGTCTACGCGCCTTACAATGCCCGTATCTTTCATATTTTACACCTCCGGGTATATAAACAGTTTGCTGCTTAAATACGAATTTATGCAAGGCGTATTTGCGTTTTTCGCCCCGTTTTACCCCCGAAAATCAAAATCGCGTAAGCCTTTCAAAACGATAAATAATGCAAGATAATATAAGAAAAATAAAAAATAATATAAACCGCGTCAAATCGTTTGACAAATTCATAAAATAATAGTACAATAATCGCTACGCTTACGACAAAAAGCGACTAAACGCGATTTTAAAAATCGGAGGTAAAAATGGAATACGAGAAAATAAACGCAGACGGGCTTTTTATAGAAAAAAACGTCAAAATAGGCAAAAACGTAAAGTTTTACGGCGACAGTTTTATTTTGGGCAACACCGAAATCGGGGATAATTGCGTGATATACCCCAACAACTTTATTAAGGATGCGAATATAGGCGACGGCTGCGTTTTGTACCCTAATAATTATATAGAAAATTCTACGGCGGAAAGCGGCGTAAAGATAAAGTCGAGCGATATAAACGGCGCGGTTATAGAAAGCGGCGCGGAAGTAGGTCCGTTTTCGCGCCTTCGTCCGAATGCAAGAGTTTGTAAAAACGCCAAAGTCGGCAACTTCGTGGAAATTAAAAACGCAACGCTCGGCGAGGGGAGCAAAGCCTCGCACCTGACTTACGTCGGCGACGCCGATATAGGCAAAAACTGCAATATCGGTTGCGGCGCGATTTTCGTAAATTACAACGGCAAAAGCAAAAATCGTTCGGTCGTGGGCGACGACTCGTTTATAGGCAGTAACTGCAACGTCATCGCGCCCGTAACGGTGGGCGACGGCGTATACGTTTGCGCGGGTACTACTATTGCGGAAAGCGTCGAAAGCGGCGATTTCGTAATAGGCAGGTCGCGGCAGACGGTTAAAAAGGGCAGGGCGAGCAAATATTTAAAGGAGCATAAGTAAATGGGTCTTTATTTCGGCACGGACGGTTTAAGAGGAATAGTAAACGAGGATTTAACTTACGAAACGGCTTTTAAGTGCGGCAACGCGCTTTCGTTTTTAAAGAAGAACCCCAAAGTCGTTATCGGCAGGGATACGCGCGTGAGCGGCGAATACTTAACGCTTGCGGTTGCGCTCGGCGCGTGCGCGGGCGGCGCGAAAGTTATAGATACGGGCATTATGCCTACTGCGGGCGTAGCGTATTTAACGAGGCTGTATAAGGCGGATTACGGGGTGGTAATAAGCGCGTCGCACAACCCCAAGGAATACAACGGAATTAAAATTTTCGACCAAAACGGTTATAAACTCGGCGATAAGCAGGAAGAGCGGGTCGAAAGGTGCTTTATACATTCCAAAATCAACGAATTTCCCGATATAGGCGGCTACGAATTTTATAAAAACGCCGCAAAGGACTACGAAAAATTTTTAATTTCCAACGCGTTTGCAAGTTTAAAAGATATGCGCATAGTCCTCGACGGCGCTAACGGCGCGGCAAGCCGAATTGCTCCGCAGGTGTTCCGCGCGCTCGGCGCAAGCGTGGTTGCCACCAACTGTTTTGCCGACGGAATGCGTATCAACGAAAAATGCGGTGCAACTTACATAGCGGCGTTAAAAGGTCGTATGAAACGCTATTGCGCGGACGTGGGGTTTGCTTTCGACGGCGATTCCGACAGACTAATCGCGGTGGACTCAAACGGCAACGTAGTTGACGGCGACGCGATAATCTTCGTGCTTGCCAGATACTTAAAGGAAAAAGGTAAACTCAATAAAAATACCGCCGTAGGTACTTCCCATACTAATATGGCTTACGAAAAAGCCTTAAAAGCCGAGGGCATAGATTTTATTCGCACGGATATAGGCGATAAATACGTTTTGCAAAAACTTGTGGAGGACGGCTTGTCGCTCGGCGGCGAACAGTCGGGACATATAATTTTAAAGGATATTCACTCCACGGGCGACGGAATTTTAACCGCAGTGGTGCTTGCTTCCGTTCTGTCCGAAAAAGGCGCGAGCCTCGGCGAACTCGCCTGCGTAAAGCCTTATCCGCAAATCAACGTAAACGTGGTCATCTCCGATAAACACAGAGTGATAAACAGCGAGGCGGTTTCGGAAAAAGTAGCCGAAATAAAGTCCGCGCTCGGCGGCGAGGGGCGCGTTATGGTGCGCGCGTCGGGTACAGAACCTAAAATTCGTATTATGGTAGAGGGGGAAAACGAGGAAATTTGCCAAAAATACGCGGAGGAACTTAAAGCGGTGGTAATAGCCGCCGAAAAATAATTATGTGCGGAATAGCGGGACTTATAGGAAAAACCGAGGTGTACGACACTCTCGTAGACTATCTTAAAAAATTAGAGTACAGAGGTTACGACTCCGCAGGAATAGCGGTGGTAAAATCGGACGGGAATTTATCCCTCGTAAAGCGTGCGGGCGCGGTTAAAAATCTCGAAGGGCAGTGCGAGTATAACGGCAAAACAGGTATAGCGCACACGAGGTGGGCGACTCACGGCAAGCCAAGCGAGATAAACGCTCATCCGCACTTATCGCAGGGCGAAACCTGGGCGGCGGTACATAACGGAATAATAGAAAATTACGCCGGGATTAAAAGCGGGGTTTTGTCGGGCGTTAAATTTAAAAGTCAGACGGACAGCGAAGTCGTGCCGAATTTATTCGAAAAATTCGCGCCTGACGGAAATATAACGGGCGTAAGTTACGCGTTGTCGCTTTTAAAAGGCAGTTACGCGATAGCGGCGATAAGACGCGGCGGCGACGAAATCGTCGCCGCCGCGGATAAAAGTCCTCTGTTCGTAGGCGAAACGGATAAGGGCACGGCGGTTTGCAGCGACCCGATAATTTTTTCGGGCGCGGCTTACGAACTTTTAAACGGAGAAATCTGTATCGTCCGTAGCGGTGATTTTTCTTTTTATAACCGTGCGGGCGAAAAAATAAACAAGTCGCCTGTTAAACTCGACTTAAACGCTTTAAGCGACGATTTAAACGGCTACGAGCATTTTATGCGTAAGGAGATTGCCGAAATACCCGAGGTAATAGCGCGATTATCGCAAGTTTATACCAAGGAATATTTAGACGGCGTATTCGCGGGGACTTTCCTCGGCAGATTTACCGACGCGGTGGTTATCGGTTGCGGAACGGCTTATAACGCGGCGTGTTACGGTAAGGAAGTTTTAACCGCTAATCTTAAAATAAACGCGCGGTCTGCCGCTGCGAGCGAGTTTTTATACGGCAACGAGGTAATAGGCGAGCATACGCTTTTCGTTGCGGTAAGCCAAAGCGGCGAAACTGCGGATACTCTCGGCGCGGTAAAAGCGGCAAAATCGAAAGGCGCGTTTATAGTCGGCGTTACCAACGTAACTTACAGCGCGCTCGCAAGAATATCGGACGCGGTTTTGCCCGTATGCGCGGGTCGGGAAGTTTCGGTCGCCTCTACCAAGGCTTACGT
>CAVLAV010000024.1:0-13786 GCA_963660735.1 bacterium | reverse complement strand
TTATGAATACCGTCGTTCGCAAACCCTTGCAAGCAAGTTTGCTCGCTCGGCATTGACGCAAAGACAACTTGTTTTACTTGTCATTGCGAGGGAGCATAGCGACCGCGGCAATCCGTCGGAATGAAGTACGGAGTATATGCCGCGTACTTTTTCAGGGGGATCGCCACGCTTGCGCTCGCGATGACACGTTTTTATCCCCTATCGGCGCGTTGCGCCACTTCCCCTCGGCGGGGACGCCCCCTTTTCGTCAGGCTGCGCCTGCCACCTTTCCCGTTTCATCGGGAAAGTCTACCCCGAAGGAGGAAGCAAGGTTAGTTTATGGAAAACCCCACCTCGAAGGAGGAAGCAAGGTTAGTTTATGAAACCCCTGCCCGAAGGAGGAAGCAAAAGAAATTGCCTGTAAATTACTCGCCTAAAATGCGGCGGGCAACGAATACTCCGCTTGCCGACGCGTGCGACAATGAATGCGTTACGCCGCTGCCGTCGCCTATGATATAAAGTCCTTTATACTTGGTTTCGAGATTTTCGTCTATATCCACTTCCATATTATAGAACTTGACCTCTACGCCGTACAAAAGCGTATCGTCGTTAGCCGTGCCGGGCGCGACTTTATCGAGCGCGTAAATCATCTCTATAATTCCGTCGAGAATACGCTTGGGCAGTACGAGGCTCAAATCGCCGGGAGTCGCCGACAAAGTGGGCGTAACGAGTCCTTCCTCTATACGCTTGACGGTACTTCTTCTGCCGCGAACGAGGTCGCCGAACTTCTGAACGATTACCCCGCCGCCGAGCATATTAGAAAGGCGCGCTATGCTTTCGCCGTAGCCGTTGCTATCCTTGAACGGCTCGGAAAAATGCTTGGATACGAGCAACGCAAAGTTGGTGTTGCCCGTTTTTTTATCGTCGCCCTCGAAACTGTGTCCGTTTACGGTTACTATGCCGTTGGTGTTTTCGTTTACGACTATTCCGTGCGGATTCATACAGAAAGTACGCACTTTATCCTCGAATTTTTCGGTACGATAAACTATTTTGCTCTCGTACAATTCGTCGGTTAAATGCTCGAAAATTTCGGCGTCGAGTTCCACCCTCACGCCTATGTCAACGCGGTTAGAAAGCGTGCCTATGCCGAGCGATTTACATACTTGCTCCATCCATTTACTGCCGCTTCGACCTACCGAAACTATGCACTTGTCGCAAATATAATCCTCGCCCTTGGCGGTGATTTTGAATTGTTCGCCGACGGTTTCTATTGCCGAAACAGGCGTTTCAAAGTAAAAATCGACTTTATCTTTGAGTTCGTTATACAAATTTTCAAGCACGACGTAGTTTTTATCCGTACCCAAGTGGCGAACCTGCGCGTTTAAAAGATTGAGTTTGTTCTGCAAGCAGATTTTACTGAATCTCGTACCCGCGGTGGAATACATTTTAGTACCCTTGCCGCCGTAGCGCATATTTATATCGTCTACGTAGCGCATAAGTTCGATTGCCTCCTGCTTGCCGATATGCTCGTGCAGACTGCCGCCGAAATCGTTGGTAATGTTATACTTGCCGTCCGAAAACGCGCCCGCGCCGCCGAAACCCGACATTATGGAACAGGTTTTGCAGTTTATGCAGGATTTGATATTTTTACCGTCTATGGGGCATTTTCTTTTATTCAAAGGGTGTCCCGCCTCGAAAACGGCTATCTTTAAGCCTTTGTCGCAAAGTTCGTAAGCCGCATAAATTCCGCCCGGACCTGCGCCCACGATGATTACGTCGTACCTATTATTATTCATAAAAAACGACCTCCTCTCCGAAAAATTAATTATACGGCATTTTTTGTATAAAGTCAAGCGCAATGCGCGCTCCTCGGGTGAATTTACAATGATATTTTTAATATAGCCGCCGAGGGCGTTTAATTCGCCCTCGGCGGCTGATAAATTTTTTATTTATTGTTAATTAACTCGTCGTACAGCATATTAAGGTCGTTTTCCGTAGGAACGGTCAAATCGAAATAATGCTTGGCAATGATTTTTAAATAATTACGCCGATAAGTCAAAAGCGTTTTGGTGTTAAGGCATAATTCCAACGATAAAGCGCGCGACGATTTATTGTCGTAATAATTTCGTTCGTAAATACGCTTGATTATTTTGTCGTGTTCGACGCCGCTCAAATAAGCCTCGTCTGCGAAATGATCTACTGCTCGGGCGTATGCGGAATGAATCTTGTAATCCGAATTCGGCTTTCGTAATTCTTTCGTAACAAGGTTTTCCAAAGTTTTTAGTTGGAATTTACTCATATGTATATTCTAACATACATGAAAACTTTAAAATTTCCAAAATTTGGAAATTTTCACGCTCCGCTTGGTGGTAAAATATAATGCGAGTAATAAAACCTTGTCGAGCACGAAATATGGACGATTCTGAGGAAAGAGCAAGTAAAATACTTATTTATTTAGCAAATAAAATCGAGGACTATCTCAATCAATTAAACGCCAAAGACGTTGAGAACGACGAATTTTCATACGGTGAAAAAACGGCGCTCGTGGAATGTCTTGAAATTATACAGTTATGGGACGGCGCAAAGCAGGCGGGACTCGATTACGTAATAGAAGAACGCTACCCGCTGTAAGAGATTATTTTTTGAACACGAACAAATACTCGTGCGCGAGTAACAGGAAATTGAACTTAACACTGTTCGTTTTCCAGTAGCCCGTCGCTTTACAGTTGTGTTGTTCTTTTATAATAATCTCTTTGGTTTTAAAACCTGCCATTTCAAAAACTCGCATCGTTTCAAAGGCGAGTGGTTTTACCATACCCTTTTTTCGGGTATCTCCCATCAGTATCGCGCAAAATTTATCCTTTTTCAACACCCTATAACACTCTTCGGCGACCTTGCCGATTTCAAATAAAAATTCTTTTATCGGCATAAGCGACATATCACCGTCAATATTTTCGCTGTAATGAATTATATCTGCATACGGGGGATGCGTGCAAATAAGGTCAATCGACTCGTCGGCGACGCTCGATAATTTTCGAGCGTCGCCTTGTAAAATTTCAATTTTCGGATTAAGTTCACACTCGAAATTCAACTTATTTTCCGTTATTTTGAGGGCGTCGGGGTTAATATCGACGCCGATAAAATTTCTGTTCGTCAGTTTTGCCTCAACAGCGGTAGTTCCGCCGCCCACGAACTGATCCAAGACGGTATCGTTTTCATTCGAGTACCGTAAAATCAAATTGCGCGGAATATAAGGCGACCAGTTTCCGCGATATTTAGCGTCGTGCGTTGCCCACTTGCCACGATCGGGGAAAGACCACACGGTATTTGTTTCAAGTTCAAAATTCTCGGGTTGCAGCGAAATCTTCTTCTTTGCCATATTATTTGAAAAGTTCTTTAATTATTCCGTTTTCAAGATCGGCTATGCAATACATATTATCTAAAACGTCGAAAGTTTCCTCGAGATTGTGCCTTGCGGATTTCCAACTTTGCCCGTCCGTAAACCAAACGAACGCAAAACCGTCTATATTTTTAGCCTCCAACGCAATAGTTTTATAACTCCTCGCCGTTTCGTTAAGTTTCGAGCCGCCGCCTTTACCGCTATAAAAGTTCGTTTCGATAGCATAAACCGTATTTTTACCCTTTACAACGAAATCAAATCTTTTTTTGGTCTTTCCGTTATTCGACAATGCGGACAAATTAAGACCGAAATTTTTTTCTACGTCCGAAAGGTACATTTCCTTAAAATAATTCTCACCCTTAATAAATCCAGCCTTAACCAAATACGACTCGACCAAGTTTTCCATTAAATGTCCGCCGCGATTTTTTCTTCCGTTACTATCTAAACCGACCTCTACGCCCGTAACGTAATCGACGAGATTATTTATTAAATGCTCCGCAATAAGCGTAAATAATCCCGTTTTACGCATAAACAAAACGTATTCGTCAATAGTACAGTTAGGCTTGACAAAATTAAAAAAATACTCCCCGTCGCCGTCGATAGCGTATATTTCGCGACCGCGAACGGCAAGCAAAATCGGAACGCATTTTAACGTTTCGGGGTACTTTGCTACGAGATTTCTAAAATCATCCTCAATATTTTTAGAGCCTATCAGCGAATTGAGAATATTTAATTCCACTTTTATTTTATCTACGTTACCGTAAACTTTACCAAAGTCCACGTAGTATTTATAATCGCAAATACTATACCTGAATTTTTTAAGCCACTCGTTAAAATCTCTTTTCATTCGTATTTCTCCTCAATTTGAAATAAGCAATTCGTTTATTTTTCCCCGCTTATCGCCGTTACTGTTGATTGCCCGACTTGCCGCTATGCGGTTTATCGTGTACCCCTTATACAAATCGTCGAAAAAATTATCTTCTTCGTTTACGTTTTTCGGGTCGGAATTGCTCAATACTATTTTTGCTCCCGTTAAATTTATTTCGTTTATGAATTGCGACAGCCGTATTTGCTCGCCGTCGTCGAAACTATCGGTGTTATACGACGTAAACCCTGAAGTTTGCGAAATGGGGCGATACGGCGGATCTACGTAAACGAAAGTATTTTTATCCACGAACGACCTTGACAAAGTATAATCGCCGCACACGATAGTTACGTTTTTTAGCGCATTACTTACGTTTAAAATATTTTCTTCGTCGCAAATTTTCGGGTTTTTATACGCGCCCATAGGCACGTTGAACTTTCCTTTTGCGTTTACGCGGTAAAGACCGTTGAAACAGGTCTTGTTCAAAAAAATAAATTGAGCCGCCTTTTCAGTGGCGGTTTCGGGCGATAAGTCCGTAGAGTTAAACTTTTCACGAACGGAATAATAAAAGTATTTTCTGCCGTTTTCGTCCATAGGCAAAAACAACATCTGCATTTCGTTTAGTTTTTTTATAAGGTTTACGGCGTCGTTTTTAACGACTTTATACGCGTTTATAAGTTCCGCATTTACGTCGCTTACGTAATACTCTTTGAATTTACTTTTGCCGATAACGTCGAAAAATAAAGCGCCGCCGCCAACCATAGGTTCGCAATATTTAGTCAACTCGTTGCCGTTTTCCGACGAAATCGACTTTTCTATTTCTTCCACGAGTTGTCCTTTTCCTCCGACCCACTTGACGAACGGTTTTAAAGTCGATTCTTTGGGTTTATCGCATCTCGTCAACCTTTTATCGTCGGGTTTTTCGGCTGTACTCGGTATTATCCACATATTGCCGACCATCATAGCACCCTCTATGCGATTTTCACCGCACAAAACCGATACGCGCTTTTGCGATATATTCCATTTCTCCGCCGCCTCTTTTGCCGAGATAAAAGTAAGCATACAAGCCTCCGTTTTCAAGAAAACAACTATCTTTCGTTTATTATATTCTAATTCTCGAATAATAGCAAGCAATTCTTGTTAATTTTATACAAAAAATAAAACCGAACTGAAAATTCGGTTATCATTTTCATTTAACTCGTCAAACGAGTTTTGCGGTTGCGCCGAGGCGGAACGGGGCGACGAGTTTCACTTTGAGTTTGCCGCGAGGGGTTTTGCCTTTTATGTAACACTTTATATAATTCCCCGTGTAACCTACGGTGTAACCGTCCTCTTCGTCCTCGGGGATAAATTCGGCTATAGTGCCGATATTGCGCTCTATAAAGGCGTTTTTGAGTTTATTTTTAAGCGCGATCATACGCTCTTCGCGCTCTTTTTTGACTTCGGGCGGCAGTTCTTTGAGTTTCGCGCCTATCGTGCCTTCGCGCCGCGAATACGGGAAACAGTGTATATCCGCAAAATTCGCTTTTTCGGCTAAATCCAAACTATCCGCAAAGTCCTGCTCGCTCTCGGTGGAATACCCCACGATTATATCCGTGGTGATTGCCGCAAGCGGAAAATACTCGCGTATAAGTTCGCATTTTTGCAAAAATTCGTCGCGAGTGTAATGGCGGTTCATACTTTTAAGCACTTTATCCGACCCCGACTGCAAGGACAAATGGAAATGCTCGGCAAAATCCTTTAAATTTTTAAGCGAGTTTAAAAATTCTTCCGTGATAACGTTGACTTCGAGCGAGCCGAGCCTTATGCGACAATCTACCTCCGTAAGGATTTCCATAAGTCCCGTAAGACCGTCGCCGCCTTTATCGTAAGCCGAAAGATTTATGCCCGTTATTACCGCCTCGGTCGGGCTTAAATATTCTATTTCCTTTAAAACGTTCTCGGGTTTGCGGGTGCGCGACCTGCCGCGAAGATAGGGTATTATGCAATAACTGCAAAAGTTGTCGCAACCGTCCTGAACCTTGATAAACGCTCTATCGCGCGAGGTTTTGGCGGGCAAATACTCCTCGTAATATTCCGTGCAATCGGAAATTTTTTCGCCCGTTTCCGAAAGCATAGACAAAATTTTATCTTTGGCTTTAGTCCCCGTAACGAGCGATACGTTATCCTTACCCGAAAAGGCGTGAGGATTTTTTTCGCTTGCGCAACCCGTAACTATGATTTTGCAATCGGGGTTGAACTTGCGGGCGCGCGCTATCGCCTGCCGCGATTTTTTCTCCGCCTCGGCGGTAACCGCGCAGGTGTTTATAATGAACACGTCGGCGTAGCCGAGTTCGTCCGAGGTTTCGTAGCCGAGCGAATTAAGCCCGTTTATGAGCGAGGAACTCTCGCAACTGTTGACTTTGCAGCCCAAGGTAAATACTACGGCTTTCATACTTTCCTCATTACGAGTGCGATCCACTCGCCCTTATCGCGGCGTTTTTCCAAAGTAAAGCCGAGCGCGGAATAGGCGTTTATTACCTCGTCCACACGGCTTTTTATAATTCCGCTCATTATCATCACGCCGCCGCTCTTTATATGCCGCGTTACGTCTTTGGACAAAATAAGCAACACGTCGGCGGTTATGTTTGCAAGTAAAAGTTCGCCGCTCACGCTCTTTTCGTCGAGCAAGTCGTTAAGGCAGACTTCGCATCTGTCGGCAACGCCGTTCATCTCGCAGTTGTGAGCGGCGGTCTTTACGGCAACGAAGTCTATATCCGTCATAAACACTTTCGGCGCGCCGAGTTTAGCCGCCGAAATACCGAGTATTCCGCTGCCCGTGCCCACGTCGATAACCGTCTTAACGCCCGACAAATAGTCCTGCAAAAGTTCCACCACCATAGAGGTGGTTTCGTGTTCGCCCGTACCGAAAGCCATATTGCTGTCGATAAGCACTTTCACTTCGCCCTCTTTGGGTTCGTAGTTTATCCACGCGGGGCAGACCACTACTTTGCCGAACTTCATAGGCTTATAATGCTTGCGCCAGATTTCTATCCAGTCGTCGCCGTCCACTATTCTTTTAACGGTTTCAAGACTGCCCACGCTTATATTCCCCTTGCAACGAGCCTTTAACCCGGCAAGGTCTTTCTCGATTTTGGCAATCGTTTCGTCGGCAATATCGAGCGCGATATACGCCTTTACGAGCGTAACCGTTTCGTTGAGTTTTTTCAAAACTTCGTCGCTCACGTAGTCCCAAGTGGACTTGCGCTCGTCCAAAAGTTCCACTACGTCTTTGACGTCGCTTATCGCGACGCCGTAGTTCGTGTAATTCCACATAATATCCGCCACGAGTTCCTGTGCCTCGGACGAAGTGAAAACGGTAATTTCGGTAAATTTCATAACGGCTATATTTTACCAAATTCCGAGCCGAAAAGCAAGCGAAAATCAAGAGGCAAACGACTTTACCGCCCCGAATATTCTCTCGTGTCCCAAAGCGTTGGGATGTATGCCGTCTTTACATATAAAACTCTCGAATTCGTTGGTATCGAGAAACTCTTTTCTTAAATCAATAACGTCCACGCCCGCGCGGTAGGAATTTTTTAAAATTTCGTTATTGAACATCTCTTGGTGGCGGTGAATGGTGTTTACGTCGCCGTTGAAAAATTCAAGCACTTTTTCGCCGTCGCACAGTTTGGTTATTACGTTATCGAAATATCTCTCGCTTGAAACAGGCACTATGGTGCATACCACGGGGCGCACGCCCGCCGCCGCGAGTTTTTTAAGCACATCGCCATAGAGCGAGGAAAATTCCTCCACGCGCGTTTTTGGGAAGTGCGCTTCCCTCGGGGTGAGCGCGACTTGTTTCCACTCGAAATCCGCGTCGTTGCCGCCGAGTTCTATCACCGCTACGTTTTCGGCGGTTTTATCGAGGGTTTCTATATACTTATCTATAACGCCCTTTTCGCAAAGCCGTTTGAGCGACTGCCCGTAACCCGATTTATTATCCACTTTTATTCCTCGCCACGATTCAAAAAGGTTTACGGCGTTGTCTTTTAAAACCTCTATCCTGCCGCCGTCGGTAAACACTCCTTTGCCTATCGAATCGCCGAACACCGTAACGCTTAAATTTTCAGTCATAAGTTCCTCCTTTGCGCCGCAAGATATCGGCGCGGTTGGTTTGATTTTATTTTACACCCGAAGGCGCAAAATTACAACCTACTTCGCTTAAAGCGGCGTATCTTGTTTATTTTCGCGTCGTAGAGAACCTCTACCGCAACTCTACTCGCGGTAGAACCGCGGTAGAAACGACAAATTTCACCTCATTTTAATTGATTTTAGCCGCAAAGTATGTTAAAATATGTTTACTATGGCAGACGTTAAAATTATATTCGCGCAAAACTTAATATCTTTAAGAAAACAAATGAAGTTGACGCAAATAGAACTTGCCGAAAAGTTGAATTACTCGGACAAAGCCGTTTCCAAGTGGGAACGCGGCGAATCCATACCCGACGTAACCGTGCTTATGGATATTGCGAAAACTTTCGGCGTAACGCTCGACTTTCTGGTAAGCGAACACGACCAACCCGAAATAGCCGCAGAACAATCGTCCTACGCGCAATCGGTAAAAAAGAAAAACCGCCTGCTCGTTACCGCTATTACCGTCTTTGCGATGGCGGTGATAGAAACGATAGTTTTCGTGGTGTTGCAGTCGATATTCAAAAATATCGGACTTAACCTCGTATACTGCTACGTATTCCCCCTGCCCGCCGTGGCGATAGTGATGATAGTTTTCACCTCGCTTTGGTGCAGTAAAAAAATATACAGGTTCGCGTCGGTTACGGGACTTATAGTTTCCGTGCTGTTAGACGCCTTTTTGATTGCCTACATAGCGACGAATAATTTTTACCCGTGGATATTCCTCGTGCTTATCCCCGCGGAACTCGTAACTATGTTCAGTTTCAAAATCATAAGAATATCTTCAAAACGCACGGAGGATAAATAATGCCGAAAAACGACGGGCGCGACACCCGCGCCACTAAAAAAAGCGTAACCGCCGAAGTGCAAATTCCGAGCGGCAAAAAAAGCAAAAAACAAATTAAAAAAGCCTTGCGTTACCCCGCGGCGTTAATCGTCGCGGCGTTTCTTATCGTGGGGGCGGTCGCGGGATATTTCGCCGCGACGAAAACTACGTATTTCACTCTGCTCCCGTACAAAGTTGACGGTGTTACCTCGCAGGAAGCCGATTACGTGTGCGTGGACCTTTCCGAAAAGCGCGCCGCCTTGGAAGAGCAAGGCAAAAAAGCCGACACCGCAAAAGAAATAGCCGACGAACTGAAAATAGAGGACGACGGCTACGAGATTAAATTTTTAGGCTCGTCCGTTGCGGACACGGTAAGCAAAAAACTATTGTACCGCGAAGATTTATCCGAGGACGCGCGCGAAGTTGACGAAATAGACTTTGCCAAAGCGGGAACTTATTATATAGAATACACCTCTTCGCACTTCGCTTTTAAAAACCTGAAACTTATCCGCACGATATTCGTAACGGGGGTGGAAGAAAATGGCTAAAAGAACTAAAAAGATAAACAAAGGTTTAGTTGCGTTTTTGTGCGTTATCGCCTTAATCGTCGGCGCGGCTTTGGGGTATGCGGCTAAAACTTTCATATTTACGACTACTTACGAAATTCCCGCAACGGTAAAAATTTCAAAAACGCCCTCGCAGACCGACTACACCGTAGAACAAATCAAAGAGTACGATTTATCCGTACACTTTCTCGAACTCGGCAACAAATACACGGGCGACTGCACTTTTATAAAAGTCGGCACGACCGAAATTTTAATCGACGCGGGCAGCAGACAATCGAGCGTGGACGCGATTTGTAACTACGTTACGCCCTATATCGAGGACGGACTCGACTACGTTATAGTTACCCACGCGCATCAGGACCACTACGCGGGTTTCGCCACGAGCGAGAACGTGGAAAGCGTGTTCGACAAACTCAAACCCAAGACGGTAATAAAGTTTGCGCAGACCAACCAAAAGGAAAATTCCACGCTGTATAAAAACTTTAATCGCGAACTGAAAGAAACGGTTGAAAACAACGGTACGAAAGTTTACACCGCTATGGAATGTTACGCCGAAGAAAACGGCGCGCAGAGAGTTTACCCGCTCGCAAGCGGCGCGGAACTTGAAATTTTATATCAAAAATACTACGAACAACCCGCCAAGACCGAAAACGATTATTCGGTATGCGCGGTAATAAATCAAACCACTTCCGAAGGCGTTTACCGCTATCTGTTTACGGGCGATCTGGAAAAGGACGGCGAAGAAAGCCTCGTGGAAAAGAACGAACTCGGCGCGGTAAAACTCTACAAAGCGGGACACCACGGCAGTAAGACTTCTTCTTCGGAAAAGTTGCTTGCGGCGATACAACCCGAAGTGGTATGCGTTTGCGCCTGCGCGGGCAGCAGCGAATACACCGCCAAAAACGAAAATCAATTCCCCACGCAAGCGTTTGTAGACAGAGTTGCGGTATATACCAAAAACGTTTTCGTAACCTCGCTTTGCGTGGACTACGAAAAAGGCGAGTTCACCTCTATGAACGGGAATATAGTTTATTCCGCCAAAAAAGAAGGCGCAACCCAAATGTATTTTTCCGCGTCGAACACTCCGCTTTACCTGACCGAGTGGTTTAGGTCCAACCGCACCACCCCGCAACAGTGGCAATAAAACGCCGAATTACCGTTATCCCCTATCGGCACTTCGTGCCACTTCCCCTCGGCGGGGACGCCCCCTTTTCGTCAGGCTGCGCCTGCCACCCGTTTCATCGGGAAAGTTTACCCCGAAGGAGGAAGCAATTTATTGTCATTGCGAGGGAGCAAAGCGACCGCGGCAATCCCACTGAAAAAGTACGCAACATATACTCCGTAGCCCTCCACTCTCCCGGGAGATTGCTTCGTCGCTCCGCTTCCTCGCAAAGACGGTAATTATTGCGGACGGAAAATATAGAGTGAAAAGGTAAAATTACAGACACCCCTTTAAAGATTAAAGGGGTCGGGGGTTTTTGAGGAGTTTTCGGAAAAGGGGTTGCCCGAAGGGGAAAAACGGACTACTTAACGATAAAGGCTGACGCCTTACAAAACCTGACGGTTTTAGCGTTTTAAAAAACGCTTATCGTTTGTGAATACCGTCGCTCGCAAACCCTTGCAAGCAAGTTTGCTCACTCGACATTGACGGGAAACAGTTGTCCCCCTTCGGATTTTCGCTGCGCCTTTTTTAAAGGCGCAATTCCAACTGACACGACTATATTACTACTTTGTCGGTTGTTCAGGGGGATTGCCGCGCCTGCGGCTCGCAATGACACGGAAATTCAACCGCACTACGGCTTTAAGGTGCAAGTCTATTGCAAGCGTAAGACGACAGTGAATATCTCCCGCGAACGGGGGCAAAAAAAATTTTTAAACTTTTTCGTCTTTACGCTTGACTTACTTTTTTACTTGGGTTATAATTTCTTTACAAAGTGAATTCCGCAAGGAGTTCACTTTATTTTTTTAGAAAAATTCAGGGAGAATTTTTATGAAACCCTCGCGAACGCTTAAACGCAGCGACAACGCCATTCCCGATTACGACTACCTCTTTAACGACGATTCGACGAAAACGGGCAAAAAGAAAAATCGCTTTTTATATAAATTGCTTAAAATGAATTTTTGGGCAGTTTTGTTAAACTGTTTCGTTTATATCTTTCAGTCCGCCCCGCTCTACGTAGTTCCGCTCGCCACCGCCGATATTATCGACCTCGTAACCAAAGCCGTTTCCGCAGGCGAAGTTACGAGCGAAGTTACTCACAGGTTAATTATAGATTGCGTTATCATATTTATATTTATAGTGCAAAACGTGCCGTCTACGGTCTTGCGCAGTTTCGTCGTGAGCAAAGCCGTGAGAAAAACGAGCGCGGGCATTAAAAGCACCGTGGTAAGAAAATTGCAAAGCCTTTCCATAACCTATCACAAGGATATGCAGACGGGCAGCGTGCAGTCCAAATTCTTAAAGGACACCGATTCGGTAGACGCGCTTTTCAACTGCATTATGCAATCGCTCATACCCAACCTTATGAGCGCGATTATCTCTTCCGCTATAGCCGTTTACAAAAACGGCACGGTGGCGTTGTTCTTTTTATGCGTCATTCCCTGCAACGTACTCGTAACCTTTGCTTTCAGAAAGAAAATACGCAAAACCAACCGCGATTTCAGGATAAAAACCGAAACTATGAGCAACAAACTTACTAATATGCTCGTAATGACGCCTGTTACCAAGTCGCACGGGTTGGAAGAAACCGAAATTCGTTCGGTGGAAAGTTCCATAAAACAACTCGAAGGCTCGGGCAAAAAAGTGGACCACACGGCGGCGTGTTTCGGCGCGATGTACTGGGTGGTTAACAACCTACTCAATTCTTCCTGCCTCGTATTTTGCGCGTACCTCGCGCTTAACGGCAAAATTTCCGTGGGCGAAGTAGTGCTTTATCAATCTATGTTCGCGTCTATCTCGGGCTACGTATCGTCGCTCGTTTCTATGACTCCGCAGATAGCAAGCGGCGCGGAGGCTCTTTCCTCCCTGTCGGAAATAATGAACGTAACGGACGTGGAATACAACGTTGGCAAGAAAAAAGTCGCGGCGGTTAAAGGCGACGTAGAGTTCGACCGCGTTTCCTATCGCTACCCCGGCGGCGACCAACCCGTTATAAAAGATTTTTCGCTTTCCGTAAAAGCGGGCGAATGTATAGCCGTAGTAGGCGCGTCGGGTTCGGGCAAGTCCACCCTTATGAATATGATTATAGGCTTTTTGAAACCCACCGAAGGCACGCTTTACATAGACGGAAAATCTATCGAGGATTTAGACCTTTCCGCGTACCGCCACCACATATCCGTCGTGCCGCAAAACAGTATTCTTTTTGCGGGCAGTATACGCGACAACATAACCTACGGACTTGAAAATTACACCGAAGAACAACTGCAAAAAGTAGTCGAGCAAGCCGACATTACGGAATTTTTACCCGAACTGCCCGACGGACTTAACACCAACGTGGGCGAGAACGGCGGAAAACTTTCGGGCGGACAAAAACAACGCGTTACCATTGCCCGCGCGCTTATCCGCAACCCGAGCATACTCATACTCGACGAGGCGACTTCCGCACTCGACAATATTTCGGAATATCACGTGCAAAAAGCCATAGCCTCGTGCGTAAAAGGCAGAACGACTTTTATCGTGGCGCACAGGCTTTCCACTATCCGCGACGCGGACAGAATAGTAGTTATGGAAGGCGGCGTTTGCGTAGAAACGGGTACTTACGAACAACTTATGGCTAAAAAAGGCAAGTTTTACGAGTTAAAGGCGTTAAACGACCTGAACAGCAAAATAGCGCAGGAAAACCTTGCGTGATAAGCATACACCTTACGGAAACCCACTCTCCCGGGAGATTGATTCGCTCCGCTCGCAAAGACGATAATCATAATTGTCATTGCGAGGGAGCAAAGCGACCGCGGCAATCCCTTGGAGTAAAGTACGG
>CAVLAV010000023.1:0-13868 GCA_963660735.1 bacterium | reverse complement strand
TTTAACGCCGCATAAATCGGTTTATCACCGCAAAAATAGTTAGTGATGACGAATGAAATCCCTAAGATTTGTTTTTTTCGATAACAGTGTTTTTATACCGAATAAAACAAAGTTTGAATTGTAAATATTTTTATGCCGTCTTAACCTTTGTGAAACTCGAAATTATATCGACTTACCTCTTCGGTCTAAACTTATTATAATAACGTATTATGTTTCTCGTTTGACAGAATTTTTTAATTTATAACTGAATAATAATTGAACGACGCCTATTACAACGCATACTACGCATAAAATGCACAACAACCAAAAGACAACGTTCCAGCCGTATGAATCGGCAACCAAGCCTAAGCCGTAAGAACTGATAGTGCTTCCGACGTAGCAAAAGCCGTTTAAAATGCCCGCCAACATACCGGAGTTGATTTTATCTTTCCAATATAGCGGAGCCATACTGGTTATTACGTTATTTATTCCTGCCATAAAACAAGATACGAGTGCAAACGAAACAAGTGTTATTATTGCGCTTACCGATAAAAACATAATAACCATTCCGATAAGTAATGCGTTTACGCTGAACAGCGTTATACATATACCTATGAAATCGGGGATTTTTTTTCGCAGTTTAGCGGCAACAGCCGTTCCGAAAATAGCCAAAACAGGTAATAATAAAGTTAATAATATGCTAATTGAATCGGGTAAAGAGTATATTTCTTTTAATATGCTCGGGACCCACGTTGTCAACCCGTCTTTCGTCAGGTTGGTAATTATCGCGAATATCGCTAATACGGCTATCGAAACAATAAGGGTTTTGTCTGCTCCGCGTTTATTGTTTTCGTTTACCTGCAATTGCTGCTGTTGATTTTCTTTTTCGGGAAGATATTTCGCGGAAATTATAAACCACGACACAGCCATAATCGGTAAAACTACTGCCGCGACGAAAAAAATCATGCGATAAAAGAGAAATTCCGCAAACAATGCGCTCAATCCGTATACCGTTGCCGTGCCGACCGCCACGGTCGTCCCCATAGCGACAACCGCGCTCGACATCTCTTCTTTTTTTAACCGTTCCGATAAATATCTGATAAGCGACGGCCACAATACCGAAAGCGTAGCACCGTTTATAAACCATATGTATTTTTGATAAATAAACGTTTGCAATACGCCCATAAGCAAATTGCAAACGCCCGATACCAAAAGAGAGAAAAATATAACGTATTTAACGTTGTATTTTTTACAAAAAATACCGTTTATGATTTGTCCCGCCCCGTATGCGAAAAAGAAACAAGTGCTTACTATGCCTGCGGTTGCGTGCGATACGCCGAAAGTTTTTTCGATTTGAATGATATTCGCGCTATATCCCATTTTTCCGATATACGAGCAAGTGTAAACAAACCAGCAAAGTATTATCACACCCCATTTTTTAGATAGTAGTTTTCCCATTTTTAAGTCCTGTAAATAATGTAATGATCGTCGTTATCTTTAAAAGGCGGAATAATAACGCCTTCTATTTCTTTCCCGTCGATAAACAATTTTATATTACCGCGATTTTCGTTTTCATAGGTAATGTGAAGCCTGTTACCGCGAAAAGTCCTTTCTGCCGTAACGCGTTTCCACGTCGATGGGAAGTTCGGTGAAACGGTAAGCCCTTCGTATTCGCGTTTCAAGCCTAAAATACCCTCGTATACACACATAATTCCCCAAGCGGAAGTTCCGGTTTGCCAAGAAAATCCGACCATCATATCGACCGACGGGTGTTTCAGGTAGCAGTTAGTAAAAACGTAAGGCTCAGCCGTAGTTTTTTCAGACGGATTGTTTTTTCCGTCGGGCAAAATCTTTAAAAGCGTATTTACGGCATTTTCGCCACGACCGATACGACAATCCGCCATAACTTTAAAACAGCCTGCGTGATTGTATATTCCGCCGTTCTCGTATACTCCCGGCAACATACCGCTCATTCTTCCGACGTGTTCGTCGTATACGGAATACGGCGGAGCGCACATAGGTAATCCGTCTGCGGTTTCCATAGCGTCGATAGAATCGCACACCTTGCCTAAATAGTTATCGGGGCAAACACCCGAAAGGATTGACCAACTTTGCGGATTGACGTAAATTTTTCCTCCGTCGGGACAATCTTTATCTCCGACGACTCCGAATTTAGAAAATGTCCTGACGTAATAATCTCCGTTAAACGCAATTTCGTTAGTAATCTGCTTTAAAGAGCGATAATTATTTTCAACTTGCGATGCGTAATCGTTATCTCCTATATATCTTGCAAGGTCGGCAATTTCCTTATAAACTTTACAAACGAGCATTGCCATAAGAACGGATTCGGCATTATCGTCGGGTATATTAAGAGCATCGTTCCAATCGGCATGATAAATTTTCGGCAGACCGTGTTCACCGGAATTTTTTTCGGCAGAAAACCATTCTACGGCTTTTTTCAAATGCTCGTAAACGCTGCCTTCTCCACCGTCGAGATATGCGAACTTTTTGTTCAGATATGAAATATCTCCGCTTTCTTTAATATACTCGCAAATTGCGAACACGAGCCACGCCGACGGGTCCGAATAAATCGTCTTTTCAACAATCGGATACCACAGTAAAACCGAATGCCCGTCGGAATATTGATGAACTATACATTCCTCGATAGTTTCTCTTGCCCGATTAACGTCGCAATTAAGCATTGCCATAGCGAGTTGAGCGTTATCGCGCACTGCTTTTTTGCCCAACATACAATAACGAACTTGGTGTTCAGCCCAAAAATTCATAACGCGGTTTATCTGAGGTTCGGGACAGTTGATTCTTATACTGCCGTAAGGTCTTTCGTTATCGGTTTTAGCGACTATCTCTTCGCATTCCGTCGCAATATCCGCGTAAAGGCGTATAACATTTTCTTTGCCAGTCGTCAATCCTAAAACGTAATATACGGTTTTTTGTTCGCCCGCTTTTAAAGTTACGCGATTTTGTAAAACCCCGCCACGCATACGGACGGTAGCCGTAGAATTCGTACAATTTAATCCTTTCTCCAAAACGTATGGTTTTGTACTGCTACCGACCGAACCGATAAATTTTTCATAATTTCCGTCATAATAAGTAACGGGTAAAGACGAGAGTATATATCCCGAACAATTGTCGTGCGGTCGGAACGGATTTTTGTTTTCGCAAAACAAGCCGTTTGCCTCTTTGAGAAATTCCGTTGCGGAAGTAGTCGGCATATTATAGTAAAACGGCTGAGAAAAACCGCCGAGATCAAACGAAGTGGCGGCAAATAAATCTATTTCACGTTCGTTTCGGGTTTCGTTTTTAAGCGTTACTTTCCATATTTCACGCGTATCGTTCGGACAAACCAAATATTTGATACTCGCTCTGATACCGTTTGCGACGGAAGATATAAGGCTGTAATTTTGTCCGTGAGTGCAACTGAAATCTTCGATCTCGTTCATCGACGGATAACCGCCTATATTCCAATATTTTTTTGTCGCGGCATCGCGCAGATATAACACCGATACCTGATTGTTGTAATTCACAAGCACTGCGTTTTTATCGAGAAATCTCGAATAGGTTGCACCGTAGTGCGTTACGCTCGTAATATATCCGATCTTATTAAAAAGGTGATTGCTCCAGTCCTTTCCGAGTTCTAAATCCCTTATCGTTATCGTTCCGTTATCGGTATTAAAATCATAACGCATAAATATCAATAAATCTCCGTAATTTTGTTTTGTATTGACGTAAAACTCCGTCTTACGTTTTTCTCCCGCATCAGTTCGCGGGTTTGTAAAGTTGTCCAATGCGCAGAATTTTTCCCTCCGCCGTTATCGTTATTCCATAACCACAAAGGCGTGGGATAGAGGCACACTTTAACAGACGTAGCATCGTAAAACCGTTTGCTTACGCCTTTTTGCCCGTGATGAGCCATTTGTACGACCGTACAATCGGACAATTGTTTCTTGAACCAATCGTCTTCGAGATATTCTTCTCCTTTACGCTCCAAATCGCCCGTAAACAAGACGTTTGTCTTACCCGTGTTCATTTTATAGACGATGCTGCTATTGTTGGCAAAATCGCATAACACGTCGAACGCAGAGGAATTCAGAACGGTTACGCAAGCGGTGCCTAAATCGAATTTATCGCCGCGTTTCGGCGTAATTATATTCGCGCATTTTGGCAGATAATCGTTCCATACGCCGACTAAAGCATTATCCCCGTCCCCTCGGTCGGATAAAATTTCAGCGGTAGGAAAATCATAATATAAGTTTTCAACCTTAACGGCGTTTTCTTTAAACAATTCGATTATCGCGCCTATGTGGTCGTTATGATAATGCGTTATAAACCAATGGTGAACCGTTCCGCCGAATTTGTCGATAATTTCTTTCAGGGCGAATTTATCCTCTTTACTTCCGCCGTCAACGGCGATAACTTTTCCGTCTTTGGCGACGAAAACGTATCCCATTGCCTGCGCTTTTGCGGCGGCAAGTTGAAACAATACGCCGCCGTCAAATAAATTTCCGAGCGGCGCGTTAAATTTCACGTCTTTTATTCTTAAATTTTCTCCATAGGGATTTAATACGGACAGTACGACGCAACGCTTTTCTCCGTCGATATAAGAATGAATTTCGGCATTGACGTTTTCCCATTTGCAGGAAACGAAACACGAATCTATAAATTCGCCGTCGTCCGAATATATTTCGACGTCGGAATATTCATTTTTGCTGTCCGCTCTTAAACGAAAATGCAAACCGACGTTATCGCCGCGACTAAATGCGGATAAATCCGTATCGTCGCGCCATAACGTTTCTCCGTTTTCGTATACAATCAAATATTTCATATCTTACCCGATTTTATCTGCCATTTGCCTTGCGAGTGCAGCAAGAGAACGTTGCATTTCTTCCTTTATCGGCTGCGGCATAGTGGTGGAAATCATAGTTTCCAAGGTAAAACAACCGTTGTAGCCGATTTCCTTAAGCGCGGATAAAAATTCGTCCCACTTAATATTTCCCATATAGGGAATTAAATGCTGATCCCAGTTACCTTTGTTATCGTGAACGTGTAAAGTGGCGAGATCGTTACCGAGCAGTCTGACGTCTGCGGCTAAATCGTCGTGAAAAACGTTGGCGTGTCCCGTATCCAGACAAACTTTGAGCAAAGGATTATCAATCGCCCGCACTAATTTCTTTACTTCTTTCACGGTACTCATAGCAACTGCCGTAAACGGCTGATTTTCGGCGCATATAGTAACGCCGTATTTTTCGGCGTAAGGCAAAAGTCGGGTAAAGAGATCTATGTTGACGTCCCATATTTTGTCCTTATCTATTTCCGCGCCCCAACCATACGGTAAAAACGGATGAATGACGATATTTTTGCATCCGAGATAATACGCTCCCTCTATTTCCTTAATAAAGTAGCGTATGCTTTCTTCGCGCAATTCTCTCGTTTTGTCATCGGTTGCCCATAGGCCGTGAAGTTGTCTTATTTCAACGCCTTGCTTATAGGCTTCTTCACCTATATCGCTTAAAAACCCGCGATATTTATCGTTGTCGAACGTATACAAGTCGCTGTTCCGCTTACAAAGTTCGCCGTAATCTATACACTCGTAGCCGTGGCTTTTTAATTTTTTCAGACCTTCGGCGTAATCGTAAAGACCGAAATACGCCACCGATTCAAGTCCTGTTTTCATAATATCACCTTATCCTTTAATACTTCCGAGCACCAACCCGGCACGCATTTGTTTTTGCATAAACGCAAACATAAAGAACGTGGGTATAGTCGCGATAACGCTCATCGCGAGCGATATGGCGTAATTTCTCATACCTCCGCCCGTTTCGCCCATTGCACGTTGAATAATCATCGGGAACGTATATAACTTTTCGTCCGACAAAAGCATATTCGGCCAAAAGAAGTTGTTCCATTGACCTAAAAAAGTCATTATTCCGACCGCGCCGAAAACGGGCGTTGACAAAGGCACGGCAACGTGCAGGTAAATATAAAATTCTCCCGCGCCGTCTAATTTAGCCGCCTCGCGAAGTTCTCTCGGAAGTTGATCGAAAAATCCTTTAAATAAAACTATATACGTTACGCTTGTCGCACCGGGTAACAGTATTCCCCAGTAGTTATCGAGATTCAGTCTTACCAAAGTTGTGTAAAGAGGAATTTGTTCGACGATTCCCGGTAACATAATAGTAACGACGAAAAACATAAGCAGTTTCTTCGATATTTTTTTCTTTACCAAAAAACTCAGACCGTAAGCCACGCACGCCGAAAAAACGAATTGCAATAAAACCGCCATAACCGCTATAAACGTACTGTTCGCCATATGCCTTATAAACAGGTAAGTACCGTTAGGGTTTTTCCACGCGGTAACGTAATTGTTGAACATTCCTATAAAATTGTTTTTATAGGACATACCGATTAGTTTTCCTCGTATCGTCGAAATCCTTTCGGAATCGGTTATAGTTTGATTATGTTCGTCCATTACGTTCTCGTAATAAGCGGAAATCGTTCGGATATGTTCGGAGTCCATAAACTTCGGCGTTTGATTTAATCCTGTTTCATAACCGTCTTTTTCCATAACGGAAAGCATAGTCTGATATTTTTTGCCGTTCAGGTTTCGCCAGTTCTGAATTAGAGATTCCGCTACGCTTCCGACGAAAATATCTTCCTCAACGTCTTTATACGTCGAATATTTTAGTTTAGAAGTAGATATTACTTTTCCGCCTTCAACGCGCGCAACGCTTACGCTGTTTAAATTTATCGTTAAATTTCTCGATGAAAGCATCCATTCGAGTACGAGAGATTCGTATTTGAAATCGTCTTCGTCGTAGTCGTCCACATCCGTCGTATCAAGATAAACGGTATAATCTTTGGGAAGAACTACAGTTAAAGTCGGAGGATTGCGCATTGCTTCGGCAGCGTCTTTTGTAGACGAAACCAAAAGCCAGTACAGCGGGAACAATAAAACGACAATCCATACGGTAGTAAGTACGGCGGCAAGATATTTAAGCCAGTTCTGTTTTAATTTATACGTTAATTTTTGCTCAGCCATCGTAATCCCCTCAGTCGTCACCGAATTTCTTTTCGAACGCTTGCTTGATAAAGTTCATTGCAAGCATAATAATCAACAATACGATAGAAGTAGCCATTGCCTGTCCGTATTGCAACTCGGTGTAAGCCTTGTTATAAATACCGAATACTACGGTAGTAGCCGCGCCGTTAGGTCCGCCCGAACCGTCCGTCATAATATACGGCGAATCGAACGCTAAAAGCGACCCCGAAATACTTAAAAGCAACTGTATACTTATCATATACGCTATTTGCGGTAAAGTTATAAATAAAAGCGATTTAAAACGGGTGGCACCGTCGAGCGAGGCTGCTTCATATAATTCCGGATTTACGCCTTCTATGGCGATAAGATAAACCAACAGGTTGAGTCCTCCGCCTAAAAGCCCCGGAAGAGAAAGCGTCAGTTTTATCAATTTTTCGTCTAAAAGCCAAGTTTGAGGCTTTATGCCGAAGAAACCGATAATCATATTCGCTATACCCGAATCGGGATTCCATATATACCTCCATACGGCGAGTCCCGCAACGCCGGGAACAGCCGCAGGCAAAACGTATAAATATCTTGCCAGGGAGCGAGGTTTTCCTTTTATTTCGTTAAGCAACAGGGCCTGAATAATCGGTGTGATAAACCCGAAGCACAGACTATATCCCCACAAAATAAAAGTATTTTTTAACTGCGGCCAGAACAAACTGTCTTTTGCAAGAATCGCTATATAGTTTTTAAGTCCGACGAATTCTCCCGGAGGAGAAACGTAATCGTAATTGAAAAACGAGTAAATTAACGATTGCGCCGACATAACGTATTTGAATACGAATATACACAACGCGCCGGGAAAGATAAAGGCAGCCGCAAGCCCGAATTCTTTCATTTTACGCAATCTTTTTCCTTTTGAAACTTCCGTCATTATTTTTACCCTTAATCGAAATTAGAATTGTATCCGTTGAGGAATTGAGAATAAATAGTACCGTTAAGCGAGGTCAGTCTGTTTAAAAGACTTTCTCGCGTGTTGTAAGTACCCGATCCGTCTTTACCGTTTACTATTCCGGGAACGGCTGTCGCTATATACTGAATAAACGCGTCGCTGTTCTGATTGAAAACGTAATAATCTTTAATCGAAGCGGTAAGCGATTTTTTCCAGTCGGACGGAACGTTTGCGAATAACGTGTCCGACAAGTAAGTATCGTCGAAAGGATACGGCGGAACTGTAAGCATAGAAACCATATTTTCTTTGGCAAATTCTATTTTATCGTGTACCGCTTCTTCGCCGTGCATAAACATAACGTAAGTAATTGCCGCTTGTTTTTGTTCTTCCGTTGCGCGGGAATTAAGAACGTAACTTAAAGAAAAGTTTACGTTTGTAGACGGTACTTTTACGGTAGAATCCGTTTTTGCCTTTTCTTTGAGTGCGGCGATAGACGGCCCGTAGGGTATATTTATAACTTTAACGTCGGACGCAAAAATGCCGTTTGGTTCGAACCACGACGTTGCCCAGGTAGGATAATAAATGAAACTCGCTATTTTATTCTGGAAAATCTGATTGAAGAAATCGGTATAACCGAGATTAGTGTTATGAGTCAACGCACCCTCGTTTTTCAGTTTTTGTAAAAACTCCAGCGTTTCGACGGTTTGCGTGTTAGTCATATCTATATCCATCTTCCCGGATTCGTGTTGCGTAACCGTATTGTAACCGTTAGCGACGTTCCATACGCCCAAACCGATATAATAGTCCGTAAGATAACCGCCGTAACCCGAAACCGTAACGTTTTTACCGCTTACCGCGTAAGTACCCGACAATTTTTTTGCTATTTCAAGGAAATCGTCCCAAGTTTCGATCGCGTCGATTTTCGCTTCAACCTGTTCGTTGGCGTCCGCCGCCGCGGGATCTATTCCTAATTGCGTTTTAACGTATTCCGATTGTAAATGCTTACGGTTAAAGCCGAGTAGCGGAAATTCTTGTCTGAAAGGAAGCCCTACAAGAGCGTCGCCGTCGTAATAGCCCGAAAGAACGGACGAATCGTATTCGGCAATTTGTTCGGCAGTCATATATTTTGAAACGTCGCAGGTAAGTTTAGACTGATAAACGGTACGGGCGTAGGTGTTTGAATTTGCCTTAAGAAGCGTATACGCCATTTCCTGGTTACTCAGATTAGTGATCATTGCCTGAATGTTTTTTGCAGGATCTGTCGTCGGATTGCTTTTATATTCCACTTCTATATTCGGATAGGCTTTTTTAAACTCTTCCTGACGTTGCAATTCCCACGCGTTAAGTCCTTTTTTGCCGGTGATAAGGTCGGGAACTACTATTTTTACTTTTTGCGTAGAAGTTCCGCCGTCCGACGCAGAATCTTTACCTCCGCCGCAGGCGACGCACCCTAAAACGATGCTTGCGCAAAGCGACAACGTTAAAGCCTTAGTTATAAATTTTCTCATAATTTTATCTCCTTATATTTTTTAGCAACCGAATACCGATTGCACCATTCTTAAATAATCGTAACCGTATTTTGAGTCGGGTTCGAGATACGAACCCTCCGCCCACTCGTTCCAGGCGTAAATATATACGGTATTCTGATTGTTTTCCTGTAAAATTTTCTTGATATTAGTAGCGTAATTACCTACTGCGGCAGGATTGTTATTGAAATAGACAGGGCTTTGAGGATATACGCCGATAGAGGCATCCCAGTCTTTATAAGGTCCTACGCGCGGGGTTACGTCGTAGCCCATAAGCAAACACGGAACGTAATTAACGTTAAGCGCGTTATACGACGTCTTCATTTGTTTCATTGCCTTAATCTGACTTTCCGACCATTTGGAATATTCGTACACGCCGCCTTTTTCATCGAGATCGTAACGGATATACGACTCGTCTTTGGCAATAGATAATTTATAATCGGTAACGTCGTCTACTTCCATATACACGGCTGTATTCCAGTCGAGCGGCGGAATTCCGCCGGGCCATGCGGCTGACGCGTCAACCGCAGTAAGGTTGTATTCCATTGCGGAGATATACAAATCTCCGAGTCCTTTATCTTTTACTTTCTGCCTGAAAGCGTCAAGCGCGGCCTTTGCAAGACGAACGTCGGTTATTCCCCATTCGTTTTTATACATTTCGACAAACGCGCTCATATCCCATATCCCGAAATATAATTTTCCGTCTACGCGTAAGTAATTGTCGTTTGAGAAATAATTTTTGATAATATAATCCGTCATTATTTCAAATTCTTCGGGGTCTTCGTATATGCCTTTGTTTCCTGCGGCATCGTGGTTGCACCAACATATGGCAAAATCCATTGCGTCGTCGTTTTCAGCCTTTAAAAATCCGTTTTCGAGTTCTTTTTCAAGATACGTTCCGTTGTCTTTACCTCCCAGGCGTATTTCTCTGTACCAGTACCAATCGAAGATAAACGCGTCTATGCCGTAACTGCTCGCCGTTTCTATAACGTTCGACATAACTGCGGGGTCGGAATGATTTTCATACCCCCACAGCGGAACTTTCGGCTGATCGTGTCCCTCGAATCTCGATATGGCGCGTTGTACCACGCCCCATTCGCAATCGTTTATCGGGTCGTAGGGTTTTTCGACGTTCTGAGTACCGAAATTCGGGAAGTAATACGCGTATACGTTAAAATCCTCGTCTTTAGGACGATTATCTTCGTCAATGAAAGAAAAACTTTCGGAATCGTCGGTTAGGGAAGATCTGTCCGCACATCCGAACGTTGAAGAAACAACTAACGCAACAGAACAAAATAAACTTAAAATCCTTATTTTATTATAATTTCGCCTCATAAACCTCTCCCTTATTTAACGTTTATAGTAATCGGAACGAACGTCCGATAATATCTGCCCGTAGAAATTATTTCAAGGCACAACTCTATACGAGAACTGTGCGCAGATAATAAATACAGCGTAAATTCTTTTTCCGCGATATTGTATTCGCCGTGTTTTTGTTCGAGGCAAATAGAGGAAAACGCTCCGCCGTCAACTTCTACGCCGTCGGTTAAATGCCATTTACATTCGAGCCATTGCCTGTCGTAAAATCCGTTCCAGAATTTGAATTTTACTTTAAGTTTTTCTCCGACGCAGAGCGCGGGGAATTTATCGTATTCCACAAAAATATCGAACAACACGTTACGATAGCGCGCGGTATACGGTATTCTTTTAAGTAGAGCGGTAAAGTCGGGGGCTTTATATTGATCAATCGCGTAAACTCGCAATAAATCATTACCCGAAACGTGTGCTTCTATTTCGTAACCTTCGCCGCGGGTAAGAGTATCGACGATTGCGCCGCCAAGGAACGTAGGCGTAAGTCGCAAAACCCTTTCTGTCAGTTCCGCAATGGTAGCAGGTTTATACAAATCTCCGTCGTCGCGCAGACTACCTACGGTAATTTTATCTTCGAGCGGCGTAAGCACGTCCTTAGGCAATTTTGAGTACCCCGATATTATTCCGAGTGTGGCGGCGGCTGAACCTGCCGTGCAATCGGCGTCTTCCATACAACCGCTCGCAATGCACATCGTTTTCAGAAAATCGTATTCGCCGTAAAGTAAACTCATTACCGAAATCGCCACGTTGCTCGGCGCGTCGTAGCCGTGCGACCCAACGGGGACGTCCGTTTCTTTTTCGTCGTCGCTGAGATATCCGCACATCATCCCGAAACTTCCGGGAACGGTTTGTAAAATGGTCTTACGCGCCTCCTTCCACGTTTTACCGGACTTATAACATTCGACGGAGCAACGAATTCCTTTTGCGATACCGCAATCGTCGGGAATATACGAAAGCCCTTTTTCTATCAATTTGTTTATATCTTTTTCGACGAACGCTTCCGCTTGCATTGCCGCGAAAAATATTTCGCCGTAAATACCCTCGTCGCCGTGGTCAACCATGGAATCTTCCAACGCGTACCGCACCGCTATATCGGGATTACCCGCGCAAAGGCAAGCCCATAATTCGCTACGGATAAACGCGCCGCAACTGTCCTTATTATCGTTAGAATAACTGCCGGACATAGGCGGAGCAATGCCTGCGCGCAAGTTTGCTTTTGCCGCTCCGTATTCCGAACAACTCATTGATATGTAGTTAAGCCAAAATTCCGCTAAAACGTTGCTATCTACCTTATTGCCGTATTTTTCACACGCCCGCAAAAATACGAGTTGTAAATCCACGTCATCGTTGTAAATACCCGTAAGGTCTTTCTGAGTATACCATTTTATATCCCGCACACCGCGATGACACTCGAACGGCATACCCATAACTCCGCCTGCATACTTGCCCCACCAACAGCCGAATACGGAATCTTTGTAATCGGTAAATTTAATTTTTTCCATTTTTATCCTGTATACTGATTTATTGTTTTTTTTCTTTTAAAAACGCGCTCGGAGATTTTCCGAATTTCTTTTTGAAAACCGATGAAAAATGATGCACGCTTTCAAAGCCTACCATATCCGCGATTTCCGTTATACTGTAATATTTGCTTTCGAGGTATCTCGAGGCAAGCAAAAGCCTTTCGTTTTGCGCGTATGCACCGGGAGAAACGCCTGTTCTTTCCTTAAATTGATTACGGAAATAAACGTAACTGTAACCGTATCTTTCGGCAAACTGTTCTACGTCGATTTTTTTTGTAGCCCGCGCGCAATCCGTCTTGAATTTTTCGATTATCCATTCTATGGAACATTTTAAATCGTTATCCTGCACCTCGTCTAAAACGAGAGCGATAAGATAGGAAAAAATACCCCTTGCACGATATTCGGCAAATACGCTTACTTGTTTGTACGTTTCCGCCATCGTTTCAAAACAGTAAATAACTTCCTGCGGCGCGATGATATGTGTTTTTCTCGGAATGACGACGTTTTTGGGAACGCAATAGGTTCTCTGACTTAAAACCTGATCTATTTCGACTTCCTTTACGCCCTCCAGACACGGGTTAACGTAAACGTTTTTTACGTCGATAACGGGTAAAACCGTATTCTGCGCCACAAATTCGAAATGTACGTTATAATAACGGCAATATCCGTTTTCGGGCAAACGACGAGTATGCCACACGTTAGGCGGCATTATATGCATATCGTATTTTTTTATCGAATAACTTTCTTTACCTTTTTCACTGACGATCAATTCGCCGTCAAGTATGAAAATCATTTCAAAATCATACAAAATGCGCCACGGCGTATAACACTTGTCTTTCGCGCTGTCTACGAGCGCGAAATGCCTTATATAAGGTATCGTTTCCAACAAATCAATAGGCTTTGCTTTCATTTTTCGTACCTTTTATTTTAACTGCGTTTCTTTTTTAAAGCGAATAAACCGCCGAGCGATAAATATAAAATCGTAAGCGAGCCGTAATCTGCGGTCGATCTGCAACCCGACTTTTTATTTCCCGATTGCGAATCGTCGTCCTTTAACCCCATTTCTGCATATTCTTTCTTGGTTACGACTCGAATACGGCACGTTTCGCTATGTCCTAAGTACGATACCGTTACGGAAGTTTCACCCGTCTTTACGGCTTGTAGTTTGCCGCTGTTTAATGCGGCAACGATTCTCGGATTATCCGAAACGTAGGTAAAAGGAACTTCCGCATTCGGTAATACCGTCAGTTTAAGTTGCTTATCCTGTCCGATATACATAATTATTTCTTTTTCGTCTATCGAGAAAGAATCTATATCTACGCTCACGGTATAAATACCGACTTTGCCTGTGCTTTTGCTAGTTGCAACGATATTCGTCGTACCCACGGCGTTTATTTTTACTTTTCCGTCGGCGTTCACGCTTAATATTTTTTCGTTACCCGAAACGTAATTAAATTCATCGGCAATCGCATTTCCGT
>CAVLAV010000022.1:0-14057 GCA_963660735.1 bacterium | reverse complement strand
GGCGTAGGGATTGCCGACGGTTACGTTAATTGTTCGCCGTGGCAAGGCTCGAGTGTGCCTTGGCTTGCAATTTCGGATTGGAGTCAGACGCTCAGTTCCGCCGACGGGCAAGAGAATGTCGGTACTTACAATATTACGATAAAAACGCAGGGTATATTGTGTAGCGGCTATACAACAGTTTTAGACATGTTTGGCACCGGGCATTATTATACGCTTGAAAAAGGGCTTACGTTCACTTTAAACGGCGTGACATATCGTCTGGATGAAACCGTAACGTTTACGAACGATTCCAAAGGCAAGTGGTCTCGCGTGTTCGACGATAATTGGCAAAAAGACAGCGAAATAACCGTAGATTCCAAAGATTCCGAAACCACGAAATTCCGCATTCCCGATTATTCGGGAACCGTGCCTGCCGGTGAAGAGTTTATCGGTTGGGAAAACAACAATAAGTTATATAAAGAGGGCGAAACGGTTGATCTTACCGACGGCGCTCTTTCTCCCGTGTGCGTTGCGCTTTCCGTGCAGTCTGGCGCGAGTATCCGTATGTCTGAAAATTACGGGATGAGATTTGTGGCGAGATCGGATAAATCGGCGTATATTACGGAACGCGGCGCGCTTCTGGCGTTCGGCGACGCATTGACGGCAGAAAAAGATCCCGCGGCGCTTGAAATCGACGGCAACGGAGCGAAACGCGTTGTTGCGGAAAAGATTATTGAAACGGAAAACGGCATAGAATGGCGAACGGCAATCACCGATATTACGGTGAAAAGCGACGGAACGAAACTTACGGCAGACGAACTCAGCGAACGTCTTGCCACCGAATTTGCTTTCCGTGCGTATATCATCGTAACGTATGCCGATAATTCCGCGCAAGTATTCTACACCGACTATGATAAAGATGCGAATCTTCGTAGTATGAAAACGGTAGCCGAAGCCGCGATTGCCGATACGAAAATCGTGCAGGACGATACATATAACTACGAAGTGGAAAGCGGAAAATACAGTCGCTATACGAAAGATCAGTATCAGAAGTTACAGAATTATCTTTCGGGCGATGTTTATAGGGTTAGCACGGACTCGGTGATTTTAATACCCGAAAACGCATCCGAAACCGTTATTACGGCAGCAGAAGAACTTCAAGCGTTTATTTATGAAACGACCGGTTATTTGCTCGATATAGTAACGGACGGAAGAATGCTGAATACGGCAACGCTTAATTTTTCGATAGGCGAAACCGAAATAAAAAATAACGTGGCGGTGGGATCGGTTGAAAAAGCCGATTCCTTCGCTCGCGAAATAAACTGCGGAATGTGTTTTATATTCGGCGGTTCGGATCGCGGAACGTTATACGGGGTATACGATTTTATCGAGGACGTGTTAGGAGTGAAATTTATTTCCTCCGACGTAACGATTGTGCCAAGCGGTGTGATCTTACGGTTGAATGAAGACGATTCTGTTTTTGAAACGCCTGCATTCGATATTCGTTCTTTATGGACTAACGAAACGCAGGTAGACCCGCTTTTTGCGGCGAGAAAACGAATTACGACACTTTTTTATAACGATAACCTTTCCACGCCTTACGGTGGAGGAATGTATAACGATTACTACAATCCGGGACATAACCTTAACGCTCTTATAACGGCGGGAGGCGGTTCGATTTCGGGAACGGTTTGTTTGTCGTCCGCAACAACGAGAAATGCGGTCGTCGTAGGTTTAAGACAACTCGTTCTTCAGTATGGTAATTGCAAATATTTTGCGGTAAAAACCGAAGACGGTTACAATCCGACAGCGTGTACGTGTTCTCTTTGTTCCGGTAAAACGGCAAGCGACTTGCTTGTTGATTTCTGTAACTACGTTGCAGTCGAGATAAACAAAACGGCAGGGCGCGAAATATTCGTCGTAACGTATGCTTACGGCGCAACGGAAACTCCGCCTACGATTGAGGTAAACGAAAAGGTTGTAATAGAACTTGCCCCGATAACGAACGTTAATCTCGGCTATGCTCTTTCGAGCGATAAGCAGTTTGCGGCTTTTGTTTCGTGCCTGAACGGCTGGAAAGAAAAAGTCGGAGATAGACTTTGGTTCTATAGTTACGGCACGAATTTCGGCAATTACGGCTGGTATTCACTTAATCTTTCGCTTATGCAACCTAACTTATCGTATTTGCAGAATACAATCAAGTCCGACAGCGTAATAATCGAAGACAATCACTTTATCGCTTATACCGATTGGCAGGCGGCTTTAAGAACCTATGTCGGTTCGGCTATCATGTGGAATCCGTCCGCATATGCGGATAAGAATTCCGTATTTGCGCTTGCAAAAGAGTTTTGTAAATATTATTTCGGCGAGACGGCAGGGAATACCGTTTACGAATATATCGTCGCTTGCGAAAACAGGCTTGAAGAAATAAGAAACGACAATGTTTCGGATTTCGAATATTACGTTAAAGATACCGATTATACGCTCGGAGACGGGCAGTTTGCATACGACTCGCAAAGCACGAAACACTATTTAACCGCTAACAGTTATAAAATTTATGAAAAAGCGTTTTTAATTGAATACATTTCAAAAATTAAAAGCGTTTACGAAACGGCAAGCGGAGAATATAAAAATCGTATTGCAAGTGCTTTGTTTACGGTTGAACTTTCTTATTTTGCTAACTACAAATACTACTTGATTGAATCCGAAGGCAGCGAATACTTTACTTACGACACGACGGGTTCGTATACGACGAGCGGTGTTTTAGAACTTGGCAAAAAGACTTACGATTATTTCGCTTTTGTTACCCTGCGTAATGAAATATCGACGCTATTAACAGTTCTCGACGGTGGTTATGCCTGCGGTGCTTTGAGGGCCTTCTATAATGCGACGTTGTTCAAAACCATGTTGGAAATTGCGGGCAACGATGCTAATTCCGAACTTTTACCGGGCGAGAATCAAAATAAAGCGTTTTTAACGGGTGCGGCAAGCGGAACGGGCGCAGGATTCTATATTGTTTTAAGCGAAAACGGCGAATCTCGCATGACATCCGACTGGACGGCAAGTGAAAGCGCAACGGTAACCGCTAAATACGGAAACACGATGTTTAATTGCACGTTGAAAGGAAGCGGCGCAAATAACAGATTTTTTGTTGACGTTGAGAACGCGGCTATAAGCGGTGTGTCGGCATACGAGAAAATAACCGTTACCATAAAATCGGGAACGATTGTAAACAACGGTAATGAATGGCACGTTGCCGAAGATATTACGTTTAACGCAATATTCGATGGTCAAAAATGGTGTGTTGAAAATTATTTGTAATAAAACGAAGTTTGCGGTTCTTCGCTAAAAAAACCGCAATTTTTTTAAGGAACGAAACGTATGCGTATTACATCGGAAAATAAAATCATAATCTTTTCAAATGAGTTTCATTCTGAAACGATAAGTACGGCTATAAGTGAATTATCACGCTTTTTATATGCAAGTGCAGGCGCGGTATGCGTGTCGGAAAGCAGTATAAGAGCGTTGAATAAAAACGAAATCGGTTTTGCAATAGGTTTCGCGGAAGGAAATCACGTTTCTTTCGAAAACAAAAACGACGACGCATTCGTTTCATTCGTTAAAAACAACGTTGTTTATATATGCGGAAAAACCGACAGGGCAACGTTGTACGGGGTATATGAATTTCTTGAAAGTATAATAGGGGTTCGTTTCTTATCGATTACGGCAACTCATATTCCCGATTTGAGAGAAAAAGGGATAGAAGTTCCCGAAACATATGAAAAAAATGAAAGTCCCGTTTTCGATATTCGTTCATACTGGACACACGACGGCGAAGTGAGTGCGGAGTATTCTGCAAGAATGCGCGTTATGACCTTATGGTATGACGAAAAATCCGCTACGAAGTTCGGCGGCGGAATGCGAGATATTTTTTATAACGACGGACATAACGTAAATAAACTTTATCAGGAGGGATATTTCGCAACGTTCGGTAATCAACCCGACGGAACCGTAATATACGAAGGCGGTGCCGATAACGACGGAAAAGCGTTTGTTTTGCGTTCTACTACCGTTTCGGACCCATCAAATTCGGGCAGTATATGCCTTTCCGACGATAAAGTCGTAAATCTCGTAACGAAAGGTGTTATAGAAAGAATAAAAGCACATCCGACTTGTGATTATTTCGGCGTTATGCAGGAAGATACGAAATTCTTTTGTTCTTGTCCGAAATGTAAAGCCGAGCCGAGCAAGACGAACGTCGTTATAGGTTTTTGCAACAAGATAGCAAGAGAAGTTAAGCGTTGGTGCGAAAGCGAGGGAAAATCGTTTACGGGCGGCAGAAAGAAATATATCGTAACTTATGCATACGGGTATACTGAAATTCCGCCCACTATACACGTAGAAGACAATATTATGGTCGAACTTGCTTTGATTGATTCGGCTAACTATGCGTATTCTTTCGTTGATAAAGAAAATCAGACGGATTCGTGTTTCAATGCAATAGAAGGGTGGAGAAAGATCGTTTCGGACGATAGAATATTGTTTTACAGTTATGAAACTAATTTCAATAATTACCATTGGTATATAGCGAATTTAACTAATTTGTTGCCCGATTTGCAGTATATGGCGAATTTCGGAAAACTCATCGTAACGTTCGAGGCGGGCGAAATGTTCTGCGATTGTTGGCAAGCGTTGATTCGTACTTACGTTTGCTCGAAACTTATGTGGAATCCGTCGAAATATAATCAGACCGACGTAATGAATATGGTTAAAGAGTTTTGCGATTTATATTACGAAAGAAACGGTGCCGTTGTTTACGAGTATATAACGAATATGGAAAAGGCTTATGCCGAAGTAAAACGTAAATACGGCAAAAAATCTAATCGTCCTTATCACGTTGCCGTAGCCGACCACATTCTTCTTCATCATAACGATACCGAGGCGATAACAGACGCTTTCGGCGTAAAACATTTGCTTACGGCAAACGAACCCGAATATTTTACCAAAGAGTTTTTACTCGCTCGTGCAAACGATTTGAGAAAAGTGCATAACACTGCGGACGGAGAGATGAAAAAACGTCTTGCGAACGTTCTTTTAACGGCAGATATTATGTATTTTTCTCAATGGAAATATTATAACGATATTTCGGACGATATTTCCTATACGGATATTTTACACCAAAAAGAAAAATACCCCGAATTTGCTTTTTTTGCGACTGAAATAAAAGAAATAGTTTCGCTTATAGAAACGCCGAGCGAGGCAATAAAAAGGTCTCTTAATCCCGTGCTGGGCGCAGACGATTACGCTGGTATGGACGGCTCTCATAAGTTTGATTTTTGGAAGGAGTAAATATGTTAGGCGCAATGTTAGATTTGTCGCGAAACGGAGTAATGAAGCCCAACGAAGTTTGTCGTTTCGCTGATGTCTTAAAAAAATCGGATATGATACTATTGCATTGTATTTGGAAGCTACGTATGAAATAAGAGGCGAGCCTTATTTCGGGCATCTCCGCGGAAGATACTCAAAGGACGAATTAAAGCAAATAAATGCGCACGCAAAAAGAATAGGTAAAAGCGGTCATGGCGGAATGGATGGATTTTTGTTTCGCGCGTTTGTGGACGCGGCAAAGAGCGGTTCGCCTATGCCTATCGACGTTTACGATGCGGCGACTTGGATGAGCATAACTTATCTTTCCGAAAAGTCGATTGCACTCGGAGGTGCACCCGTTGATATACACGACTTTACCAACGGAAAGTGGACTTATGATATTGATCCTAATATGAAAAAATTGTAAGCAATTATGAAAAAACTTAAAGAATTACATTTGATTTGCAACGCGCATATCGATCCCGTGTGGCAATGGGATTGGGAAGAAGGGTTAGGCGTAACCGTTTCGACTTTCAAACAAGCCGCAGATTTTTGCGACGAATACGATTACGTTTTCTGCCATAACGAAAGCATTTTGTATGAGTATATCGAAAAGGTTGATCCCGAATTGTTTGCCCGCATCCAAAAACTCGTAAAACAAGGCAAGTGGGTTATCGCGGGCGGTTGGTATTTGCAACCCGATATAAATATGCCTTGCGGAGAAGCAATGGTTCGTCAAATCGAACTCGGCAGAAAATATTTTATCGAAAAGTTCGGCAAAAGACCTACCACGGCGTATAATTTTGACGGTTTCGGACACAGCGTAGGACTTGTTCAGATTCTCAAAAAATGCGGTTTTAACGGCTATATTATCTGCAGACCGATGGAAGAATACTATCATTTGCCCGAAAACGAATTTATATGGAAAGGCGTGGACGGCAGCGAAGTAAAAGTTGCCAGAGCGACTGACGAAAATATTTACACGAGCGGTTTCGGCACTGCACTTGAAGAGATAAAGCGAAAAATGAACCATTACGCGGGGCGTGAGTACGCTTTGGCGTTGTGGGGCGTGGGCAATCACGGCGGCGTGAATTCGAGAAAAGACCTTGAAGATATAAAGAAATTTCGCGAAGAAACTACCGATTTCAAAGTAATTCATTCCACGCCCGAAAAGTATATTGCGGCGGTTAAACCAACGCTTACGATAGACAAGTCGTTGCCGTTTTTCCGCGGTGCATATTCTTCGATGAGCAGCGTAAAGCAAATGAATTCTTTGCTCGAAAGCAAGTTGTTTACCACCGAAAAACTTTGCGCATTCGCCGAAGAAAGAGACTTATATAAAAAGAACGAAAAAGCCTTTATCGAGGCGGAAAAGGCGCTTGCATGCCTTGAATTCCATGATTGTTTAGCAGGGACTATCGTAAGAAGCGCAGAGATAAGTTCGCTTCGCAAATGCGAATACGCGCTCGAACTTTTGCAAAAAGAATTCAATTCGGCATTTATGGCGATTATTACTAAATACAAAAAAGCCGAACTCGAAACGTTCCCGATATTCGTGTGGAACGGTCAGCCCTATGAAAGGGAAATCGTTGCCGAAACCGAGATATTATTACCTAAACCCTTGACGTCGGACACTGAAGAATACGTCGCTACGGCATATCTCGGCAATAAGCAAATACCGTCGCAAACCGTTGCGGAAGAAGGCAGTATTAACTTCGACCGAAGAAAGAGAATAGCGTATAAATTTACGGCTCGTCCGTTCTCGGTCGAACGTATCGACGTAAAATTCGATATAAAACCGAAACGTTATTTAAGAGCCGTAAACAGTGATTTTGTTTATAAAGATAAATGCAAAAGTCTGCGTATAAGTCGTTTAACTGGACTTTTAGAGAGTTATCGGGTTGACGGAAAAGAACAGATTTCGGGCGGAGCGTTCGCTCCCGTTATGTTTGACGATAACGCCGATCCTTGGGGTTGGGATATGGTCAAAATAGGAACAAACCCGAAGGAGTTCAAACTGTCCGACTGTAAAAACGGCATTTTTGCGGGCAGGAAAAACGTTAATATCGTAGAAGACGGCGACGTTCTCACCGAAATAGAAAGTTTCTTCGAACTCGGCTCGTCTTTCGTTAGGGTGTCGTATAGAATTTATAAAGACGCGCCGTATATAGACGTAAATTATTACGTTTTGTGGAACGAGCAGGAAAAAGCATTGAAAATCAAAATTCCGACTGCGCTTGACGGCGATTTCTTCGGGCAGATTATGTTCGGCGAAGAAACGTTCACGAAAGACGGCGAAGAATACGTCGCGCAAAGATTTACGGGCATAAAGGACGGAGAGAACGCGCTTGCGCTTTATAACAAAGGCGTATATTCGTCTGCGTGCGAGCAAAACACAATGCAAGCAACTCTTCTTCGTGGCGTTGCGTATTGCGCGCATCCGATAGATAAGCGCCCGATTTTGTTCCGCGATAGGTTTACGCCTTATATCGAGCAGGGCAGGCACGAGTTTTCTTTCCGATTCGGATATAACAAACTTACCGAACTCGAAAACAACGCACAGGAGTTTTCAAACGACGATTATTCTCTTAATTTTTTCCCGCACGGCGACGAATACGATTTTTCTGGCGGCGTAGAAATAAGCAACAAAGCGGTTTCGCTTGTATCTCTTTATTGCGACGGCGACGGATATACGTTAAGGCTTATAAACAACAACGAGCAAGAAAAATGCACGGACTTTACCGTTTTCGGGGTAAAAACGAAAGCGAAATTCGGCAAGTTCGAAGTGAAAACTTTTGAACTTAAAAACGGCAAAATAAAAGAAAAAGAACTTTGGCTGTAAAACGGTTACGGCAAAGGAAAACAGAACGAAAATGATGAAATTAAAACCTGTATTGAAAGATTATTTATGGGGCGGCGAAAAATTAAAAACGCTCTTCGGCAGAAAAAAAGACGGCATTATCGCCGAAAGTTGGGAAATATCCGTACATAAAGACGGCGAAAGCACGATTTCGGGAACGGACAAAACTTTTGCCGAATATTTGAAAGAAAATAAGAACGCCGTAGACATAAACGGCGGCGAATTTCCCGTGCTTATCAAATAATATATCGACGCCGCAAAAAATCTTTCCGTGCAAGTTCACCCGAACGACGAATACGCGCAGAAATACGAACACGACAACGGCAAAACCGAAATGTGGTATATCATTTCGGCGGATGACGGCGCGGGAATTTACTGCGGTTTCGAGCGCGATACGGATAAGGAAGAATTCCTTGCAAAAGTCAAAGACGGAACGGTGGAAGAATTATTGAATTTCATTCCCGTCAAGGCGGGAGATTGCTACCTTATCAAAGCGGGAACGGTTCACGCTATCGGTGCGGGTTGTGTAATTTGCGAAATACAACAAAACAGCAACGTTACCTATCGCGTTTACGATTACAACCGTCGCGGTGCGGACGGAAAACTTCGCCCGTTACATGTAGAAAAGGCTGTGGACGTAATCAATTTCAAGGCGTTCAAGGACGAAACGAACGGCGGCGAATACGAAAAATTAAGCGGTAACAACGGCGAAATACGAAACCTTACGGCTTGTAAATACTTCCGCACCCGTGAACTGAAACTTAACGGAAAATATGCCGAAAAGAACGATAAAACGTTTACGGCAATCAATTTCGTGGCGGGCAGCGGCGAGATAAACGGCGAAAGATTCGATAACCGCACTTTATTGTAGGTTAAGTGTAGACGATGAGTTGGACGGAGAGAGTAACAGTGTAACCCATCAAAAAGAAATGCTCGAAGAATATGCTCAAAAGAATAATTTTTGCAACATAAAATTTTATGTCGATGATGGCTATTCGGGAACGAATTTTAACCGTCCCGCATTCAAAGAACTGATAAAAAATATTGATTCAGGGCTTGTCGGAACGGTTATCGTAAAAGATATGTCAAGACTTGGCAGAGATTATCTCAAAGTTGGGTATTACAGCGAGGTTTATTTCGGAGAAGCGGGGGTACATTTTATTGCTGTTAATGACAACGTAGACAATACAATAGAAAATGATAGCGATTTCACGCCGTTTCGCAACATTATGAACGAGTGGTATGCAAAGGACACGAGTAAAAAGGTGCGAGCGGTTATCCGTGCAAAAGGAATGTCGGGTAAATCTACTTGCAATTGCCCGCCGTATGGATATATAAAAGATGATGACGGGAATTGGTTGGTAGAAAAAGAAGCGGCAGAAATAGTAAAAAGAATATATCGTATGTGCATAGAGGGCTACGGTCCGATGCAAATAAGCAAAAAGTTAAACGAGCAGAAAGCCATATCGCCGGTTGTATGGAAAAATAAAGTGGGGTGGAAATATAGACTTGAAAAAGTAGACCATCCTGAATTATGGACTGTAACGGCTATAAGGCGTATTCTTTCAAACCCTATCTATTTAGGAAATACGGTAAATTTCCGAACGAAAAAGAAATCGTATAAGAGCCATTCCGTAGTTTATTTGCCCAAAGACGAATGGGTGATATTTGAGGATACACACGAGGCGATTATTGATCGGGATACGTTTGATACCGTTCAAAAGTTAAGAGAAGGGGTAAGGAGAAGAGTATCTATTGACGGCGAAATGAGCATTTTTTCAGGGCTTTTGTATTGTGCTGATTGTGGCGCTAAAATGTACTTAAACAGGCATAGAGGCTCAGAGAAAGACGCTTTTAATTGCGCTTCGTACAGAAAAGAGAAAGAGCGAACCTGCACATCCCATTACATAACGTTACACGCAATCGAGGATATTGTACTTTACGACCTGCAACGTGTGTTGGGAATGGCAAAAGGAAGAGAAACGGAATTTGTTTCTATGTTGCAGGAAAAGAATAAAAGAATGACAAAAAGCGATTTGTCGGAAAAAGCCAAAGAATGCGATGAAGCCGAAAAGCGAATTGCTGTTCTTGACCGCATAATACAAAATCTCTATGAAGATAAGGTAAGCGGAACGTTGTCAGAGGAACGATTTATCAAATTGTCGAAAAACTATGAGAGTGAACAAGCCGAGTTGACGGATAAAGTGAAGTTCTTGAAAGATGAATTGATGGCAGTTCAAAAGGAAACGGCGGATATAAATAAGTTTATGAGGCTTATAAAAAGGTATACTGAAATTACGGAATTAAACGCCGAAATAGTAAGAACTTTCATTGATAAGATGCTGCAGATTTGTACACAGACTATAATTGTAGAGTAACAAATGATTTGGATGTTCTCACAAGAAAAGAGGACTTACATAAATTGGATGATTGCTTGCGTTCGCTAGGATATGAGTACAAAGGGAAACAAGATTTAATTCAAGAATCTGAAATCGGACACTTAAAGTATGTAAAGCCCATTGGAACGTTTGGAATGTTATTGATAGAGGTGCATATAAGTATTTGTAATCCGCCCAAATACTATAAAGAATACACGGAACTTGTTGTGAAAAATGCCGACTATCAAGAGTTGTTAGGCTTAAAACCGAGAATGGAATCCCCGCAGGATAGAATCATACATAGTTGTATCCACTTTTTTATTCATACAAAAGATCGGTATGCATATAAATTACTGAAATTATCTCCCATAATAAAATGGCAGACATTGTTTGATATTGTCTTGCTAATTAATAAATATGGTATGGATGATAAATATATGTATCAGATTGCAAGGAAGTATAATTGTGCTCTTGACTTGTTTTTTTCGTTTAAAATGATTAATGAAATTATTCCTAATTATATAAACGAGAAAATACTTTTACAATTGAAAAACATTGGGTTGGGAAGCGAGTTAATAGAAAATGTTACTGAAAAAGAATTTTTGATAGCGAGTGTTGAGAGAGAAACGCAAAATGACAAATTGTTAACATCAACTCTTTTAAATTATGACAATGTATTAGTATTGTCTCATTTTTATCGAAATGCTATATCGTTTCGTGAAGAAGATTTTGCTGTTGATATTGATGTGAAAATGACAAAAAATGAATTTTCTTTTTTGGTGGATTTTAAAAATATTGATCTAAGCGAAGTTTCTTTAGTTGTTCATTATACAACTATAAATAAAGAAACAAACGACATCGCATTGGAGAAAATAGTATGTTCATTTAAAAAAGATAATGAAATATTTTTACCTATGGTGAAAATGCCATATAACCGCAATTATTGTGAGGATATCGAATCATTAAGAATTATAAAAAATGGAAATATAGTATATCAATTTAGCGTAGATAAAGAGAAGTTTGTGGCGGCTATAAAACAGTCACCTAACAAAATTTTATCATATAGCGCTTATTTAGAGGGTAAAAATATATGCATATCAGGATTGTCTTGGTTGGATTTTAATACGATGAAACATATAAAGATTGATTAATTATAATGCTTGACAAAAAGTATAATTAATTAAATATTAGATAAAACGCAGAACGGCGCAGTCAGAAATGATTGCGTCGTTTTTCTATCCCTACGGAGCGAATAGGAATATTCAGATTTTCATAGGCACGTCTGATCCCAAAACTATCGAAGAATACTCGAAACGCTGTGGAAACTATACCGTTATAACCCGTAACGTCGGATACAACACGGTGAAAGCGGACGATATAAACAGCAACGCTTCTATAAAAGAGCGACCGCTCATATATCCGTCTGACCTCGCTCAACTCAATCGCCCCGGCAATATGGGAAACGCCGTCGTTACCGTATTCGGATATATGCCCGTAATGAGCAAATATACGCCAAGTTACGCTTGTTCTGTATATACGCTTGAAAAAACGACGCAAAGACTGAACGTGGGCAGATATTTCGACGAAAATAAGGTCTTTTACAATATGAAACGGCGTAACGAAGTCGTTATTCCGAAACGCCCGCCGAGAAGACCTGCGGGAAACGGCGGTATGAATATCGTTCGGCAAATGGACGGGGTGAAAGAATACGTTAAGGAGCAAATAGAACGTTCTTTCAATTCGGAAATCGTGTCCGACGAAGAGAAAATCGAACTGCTGAATCTTATCGACAAGCAAGCCTTTTTACGAGCGAAATCCATACTCGAAGAGGCTGCGAAACGAGCGACCGCGCTCAATCAGGATCACCTTATCGACACGTTTGAAAACTTATACAAAAAACTCAACTGGCTCCAACTCAATTATTCGGGCGGGGCTGTAAGAAATCACTGAAAGGAGGATTACTTTGAAAGCATTTATTAAACGAAACACAATTAAAGGAATATTATTCCTTACGTTGATGTTCACGGCGTTTCTCGGCGTGTTTTTCGCGTCGCCCGCGACAACGGCTTCGGCGGAAAGTTATACGTCGGCTACGCTTACGACAAACGGTTCCTATAACATAGGAAACGGCAACGTAAACGGGTATCTGGACAAGTATAGAATTTATATGCACGCGTCAACTACGAACGGAGATACGGGAACGGCAAACAACGGCAGGGTTCTGAATTGGACTTACGTTTATATTAAAATCGACGTTACCGACATCAATTCTCATGATTCTTTCAAATTGACAAGGGACGGTTACGCTTATTATTCCCGTTCGCTTTCGGGAAATGCCGACATGACGCTTTATTCGGGGGCTTTACCCGACGGCGAATATGTTTTGACCTATAAAGGCAAACATAATACGTTTTTATGGGTTACGACGGATTACACGTATACGTATCGGTTTGTAATCGATAAAACCGGTCCGAATTATACGTTAAAAGCGGGAACGACGTCCGTAAGTACGGGAACTTATACGAACAAGCAGATTACGTATTCCGTTACGGACTATAAAACGTGGCGTATTCTTTATAAATCGCCTAAAAGTTCAAGTTACGTTTCCACTTACAACACGTCTTACAGCGTGGCGGCAACGGCGGCAAATAACGGCAGGTGGTATTTCTACGCCGAAGATTATTACGATAACTACAATATGACCGTCAATATTTATCTCGATACGATTGCACCAGTCGGTAAAGTTACTAACCCCGCGGGAACGACGATTGCGAACGGCGGTTATACGAATAAACCCGTTAAATATACGGCAACCGATACCAGCGGAGTTTCCTTATATCAGGTAAAAAAGCCCGGCACGTCATACTGGACGTCTTATGCTTCAGGAACTGTGCTTTCGGGTTCTTACGGTTGGTATACGTTCCGCTGTGTAGATAAAGCGGACAACTATTCCGAAGAATACAAAGTATATTACGACGCGGCATTGCCTGTCGGCACGCTTTACGGCGGCACAACGATTAAAAGCAGCGATTCCTATACGAACGCAAGTTACGTCAAATATGTGGCTACGGATTCTGATTCGGGAATAGCGAATTGTTACGTTAAAATGCCCGGAGCGAATTACTATACGGCATATTCTTCCGGCACGCAACTCGCAACCGAGGGAACGTATTACTTTTATTCGGTAGATAAAGCAGGTAACGCTTCAAGCATGGTTTCGATTACGCTCGATAAAACCAGACCTACGGGAACAATCTACTGCACTTCGTCTACTGTTCCGAACGGCGGTTCGACAAACGCAAGTTACATTAAATTCGTGCCGTATGACGCAATAGGCTTATCGGCTACATATGTAAAGAAACCGTCCGCAACGTCTTACGTTTCTTATACGTCGGGAACTCAGTTTACGGAAGAAGGAACGTATTCGTTCTATTCCGTAGATAAAGCGGGCAATCAATCCGTTACTTATACGG
>CAVLAV010000021.1:0-14221 GCA_963660735.1 bacterium | reverse complement strand
GTTTTAACGTTTCCGCATAGCCGTCGATAACCTCTTTACTCGTCAAAAATTCGTACCTTCCGTAATTCGTTACCGCCGATTTGGCACTGCCGACCTTAATTAACAAAGTCTTAATGCCTTCAACGTCGGTTGCAAAGTCGTCCGAATTCCTGTCGAGCGCATCTATCGCAACGATCAACGTCTTTACCGCTCCCGTCTTATAACCTCTGTAGCCGAGGAAATAATAACTAATCTTCTCAAAAGTCGGGGCTAATTCCGGACAAGCGTCGGTAACGAATACCCAAGCCCTTTCATTAGTAAGGTAACGCGCATTGGCGAATTTATTATAATACGAGTTGTAAAACGCGAGCATATCGCTTACGGACTTATTAAAAGTCGAATACGCGCCCAACGCGCCGTCCATAGCGCGAAGTTCGTCAAGCACCTCGGTGGCGTCTTCAAGCGTAATCTCCGCGTATTTTTCCGCGACCGCGGTTGCAAACGCGTTAAGTTTGTCAAGATTCACGTCGCCGACGGACTTCTCGCATAAAGCGTCCGTTTTCTTAAGTTCCGCGCCTGTCGCCTTCAGTAAAGCGATAAGTTCGTCAACGGTCTTATCGTCGACGTTTGCGTCGAACGAGTCGATTTTCGCGTTAATCTCTTCAACCGTGGTCTTTTCATTTTCGTATCTGCTATTCAGATAACTTTGTTCTATAGTGCCGTACGCGCTTGCGAAATATTCTTTTTGAGCCGCCGTAAATTTGTTAAACGTTGCGTCTTTTTTAGTTTCGGCTTCAGCAAAAGTATCAACCGCTTTCTTTGCTTTGGTAGCGGCGGTCTTGTAAGTCGCGAGTTTTGCATAATTGCTTACAAGGATTTTTTGTTCTTCCGCAAGCGCGGCATACGCTTCGGACGCTTCATCGAATAGCGCAAAGCCCTCGTCCGTCAAAGACGCATTTTCAAGCGCGGCAATAGCGTCCCTGACTTTTACCGCTTCGTGTTCATCCTCGATCGCTTTTTTAATATCGAAAGAAAAATCGGATATTTTGTCGCTTAAAGAGAATTGAAGAGTTGCCGCGGTATACTTTTCGTATTCGATCTCGGGATTATAAACCGAGGTATCGACGTTGAACAACTCCACGTTAAACGAAAGGGTTTCGTCGTTAAGGTTGTATTTAAGGTTAATGCCCGCTAACGGATTGGATATGCCCAACGTGCCGACAATCATATTGCCGTAACTGCCGCCGACTTTTTCAACGAGAAGTTCGGGCAAGTTATTCCAGAAAAACATATTGACAAGCGAAACTATCTCGTCTCTTACGGCAAGCGTAAATTCGGAGTTGTTAACGTCGAAATCGAGTTTTAGCAAATTCGGTAAAACCGTCAACAACGAAGAAAAGTCTACTTCGGGAAGTTCTACCGAATCGACGCCCGGCAAGTCTATTTTCCTCACGAACGTCGTTTTATCTTCCTTAATAAACACTATACCGAACGCTCCGTCTCTATACGAAACTATTACCTCGTCAGAGTCTGTTAAAAGCGAGAGCCAATCGGGCAATTGCGACGCAGCGAGTTTCAAAATCGCCTTGGTCGAACTGTCAATCGTCAATTTTATTTTAGCCTCGGCTTTAAACGCTTGTTCGGGATTGACATTGGTAGTGTCATAAGATAAAGAAAGCGCGCAGTCGGCGGATAACAAAGCGACGGTGGGGGTATTGTACGCAAATTTTACGTTTGCGCCCAATTCCATTTTAGTAACGTATTCGTCGAAATTGTCCGCGACGGTATACAATTCGCTTGCAATGGTGGCGTTAAATCCGAAGTGATTGTCTTCCGTGCCGACAAATACGTAAACGGAACCTATCCTGTCGTCGGGCATATAGACTTCGGCTTTACATACCAGGTCGTCAACCTCATCCGCGTCGATTATTCCGGCGTTTGCCAGTATTCCGCCGACAATAGAACCGATATCATCGTTAAGACTAATTACGTAAGTATCCTTTTTGCTTTGAGATTTTTCGATGGTTACGAACTTTTCAAGGTCATCGGCGACGTCTTCGTCAAAATCGAATTCGACGTTGTCTATTGCCGAAACATCGGCGGAAAACGCCACTTTTTTACCCAACAAATCCACGTAAAACTTTCCGTTATGATAAGTTACGGCTATTTTTCCGTCAAAAGTTCCTACAAAAAGTTTACAGTCTATCGCCTCGGATATTTTAGCGCCGTCGAAGATTTCGTCAAGGTCGATTTTGCCGCTGAGTTTAAACGGAACGCTCGCGTTGCCGTAGTACGCGCTGCCCGTAAGCGAAATGCCGTCTTTAAAGTTAAGGCCGGCAAGCGACGTCGCTATTTTTTCAAGATCGCTCTTTTCAACCGTTTTATCCGGATTTATAACGGTCGGATCGGTGTTCATCGCTCTGTTAAACGCCTCGGTATCGGGTATGGACACTTCGGCATTGAAATCGGAGAAAGTAACCGTGTTATTCTCGGTACATTCCATATCTTTCAGAATCGAAACGCTGACCGTGTACTTGCTTTGATACGAAACCGAAACGGGAGTAAAATCGGACTTGATTACCAACGTAACGACCGGATCATCGGTAAATTCGGGATAATTTTTAAGATTACCGAATTCTTTCATCTGATAAAAAAGTTTTGCGTTCGCCTTTATCTTGTCAAGCGTAACGGTATATTTGTATCCCTCGTCGACCTTCTCGGAAGTTACCGAAATTATAGTATTCTGATTATAAACGTGACCGGTAAGCAACTTATCGGGGGTAACGCCGTAAACCGTTTCGTAAGAAGAACGAACTACGTTTGTAATCTCCTTACCGTTCACACGGTAAGCGACGTTATCGTTTTTTGCAAACGCCTCGTGACTGAAATTTACGAAAGTCGAATGCGAATCGGTATAATTATAATATTCGTCGCCATGCTTAATCGTCGTTGCGGTAGTCGTCTGGGTATAAGAAATGACGCCCTTTTTAGCGGTAGATGTTCCGGACGACTGCGACTTGTACGTATCGTAAGAATTTAATTTACCGAGAGCGGCAAATACGGCGGTCTTGTCGTCATAATTATCGGGAGTCTTTGTTAAACCCGTTACGAGCGTATCCTTACCGTCTACCACAGTGGGTGAAACCACGTCTTGCGACTCGTTTTTCTTGCAAGAAACAAGTCCGCATGCCATACCGACGACAAAAACAATCGCAAGTATGACGGTCAATAATTTTTTCATAAGTGCTCCTTTGCGTTTTTAAGTACCGTTGCCGAATGAAAACAATTTGCTAATCGCTTATCCGCGCAAACGCGGTATAAATAATTAAGGAGTTCGGCATTCGTTTATTTAAACGCAATTAAAATTTTAGCACTGCGAAAAAGTAAAGGCAAATTATTTATTCGGTTTATCAGTATAAACTTTTTCTACCATTCTCGAAATTTTATAGAACGCCTTTCTACCTCTCTCGAAATTTTATAGAGTGTCTTTCTACCGTTTATAGATTATTCGATATTCGACCTATATACCGTTTTTATTTAAAAGCGTAATGACATTGCGAAATATTTACCCGCAAACGGTAAAGCATTGCGGTAATCCGCCAATGCGTTTGGGTGCAATCACTCGCGGCAATAAAAGCGGCGGTCAGATAACCTCGCCGCCGCTTATATTTAATATTTCGCCCGTGATAAAGCCGTTTTCGGCAAGCATATAGCAAGCCGAGGCAACTTCCTCGGGTGTTCCCGTTCTGCCAAGCGGAATTTCCGCTATCGCCGCCCGCCTGTCCTCGCCGACTATATTGTCGTTCATAGGCGTGTCTATAAACCCCGCCGCAATCGCGTTTACGCGGATTTTAGCCGAGGCGTATTCCTTGGCGAGCGACTTGGTAAGTCCTATAATCGCCGCTTTGGACGCCGCGTACAACGCCTCGCAGGACGCGCCCGCCACGCCCCACATAGACGAAAAATTTATTATCGCGCCGCCGAGCGAAAGCATCTCGGGCAGAACCCTTTTTATAACGTTTACCGTGCCTTTTACGTTGACGGAAAACACCTTGTCGAAATCTTCTTCGGTAGTGTCGAGCAAGGTTTTTACAGGCAACGCGACCCCCGCGCAATTTATAAGCGCGTCTATATGCCCGTACTTTTTTATAAAGGCGGTAATCGCCTTATCTACGGACGAATAGTCGGTTACGCTGAACGGTAAAATTTCGCCGCGTATCTCTTCGGCGAGTTTTTCCGCCGAGATTTTATTCTTATTATAATTAACGCCGACGAGGTATCCTTCGGCGGCGAATTTGCGGGCGAGCGTGCGGCCTATGCCGCCGCTCGCCCCCGTTATTATTACTGTTTTCAAGATTACTTCTTAACGCGCTCCATATACTCGCCCGTTCTCGTGTCTATCCTTATGGTTTCGCCTTCGTTTACGAACATAGGAACTTGAATTTCAACGCCGGTTTCGAGTTTCGCTCTCTTGGTGGCGTTGGTCGCGGTGTTGCCCGCTACGCCGGGTTCGGATTCGGTTACGAGAAGTTCTACGAAGTTTTCGCAATCTACCGAGAAAGCCTTGCCTTTGTAGAATTTAACCGTAACGGGGTCGTTTTCCTTAATCCATTTAAGAGCGTCCTCTACCTGCTCGTAGTTAAGCGGCTCCATATTGTACTCTTCGTCCATAAAGTAATACAATTCGCCGTCGTTGTAAGAATAGGTCATCTTCTTGGTTTCGATAACCGCGTTCTCGAACTTTTCGGTGGGGTTGAAGGTTATTTGCAAAACCTTGCCGTCTACCACGTTTTTAAGCGTGGTTCTTACGAACGCCGCGCCCTTACCGGGTTTTACGTGGAGAAAGTCTACTACCGTCCAGACCTTCCCGTCGTATTCGATAGTTACGCCTTTTCTTAAATCGCCTGCTAATACCATAATGTTTAACTCCTTGGTGTAATCTCCTCCGCCGCTACGAGCGCGAACGCAAAGAACTTACAAAATTTTTTATTTTTTAATCAATTTTTTTCTTTTAATCGAGCCGTCCTCGCCTATTATGACGAGCGACTTATCGTCTTTCATAAACGAGCGGCATTTGCCGTCCGCCATATAGCAACTGTCCTCTATTCTTATACCGAATTTGCCGTCGATATAAACGCCGGGTTCGTCGGAAAAGACCATTCCGTCCGCAAGCACCGCGTCGCCCTTGGGGGAAAGATAGGGGAATTCGTGAATATTCACGCCTATGCCGTGCCCTAAAGAGTGGGTGAAATACTTGCCGTAACCGAGCGAAGTCAGAACTTCTCTCGCATAAGCGTCGGCTTGTCTGCCCGTATCGCCCGCCTTTATCTTTTCGGCTGCCTCTTTATGCGCAACCAAAACGGCGAGATAGGCTTTTTCAAACTTCTCGTCGGGAGTGCCGTAAAACGCAGTCCGCGTCATATCCGAACAATATCCGTTATAAACGCAGCCGAAGTCCATTAAAACGCACTCGTTCTTTTTAAGTTTCGTTTCGCCCGTCTGATGGTGCGGAACGGCGGCGTTTTTGCCGAAAGCAACTATCGTGTCGAACGAAGTGCCGCTTGCGCCGTTTTTGCGGAAATTATATTCGAGCGTAGCCGCAACCTCGTTTTCGGTTACGCCTTCGCGAATGACGGAAAGCGTCTGCAACCAGGATTTTTCGGCTATCTCGCAAGCGCGCTTGATACTTTTAAGTTGGTCGGCGGTTTTTACCGACTGCATCGCCTTAAGTTCGCCCGAAATATCTTCGTATTCGTATCCGAGCGATTTTAAACTATCGTACTCGCTCATCGTGGTAACGGTAAAGTCTATGCCCACGCGCTTTGCCCCCACGCCCTCGGCGATTGCCTTAAACGCGGAATAGTCGCTGCCGAGCATAACCTTAACGCCTTTTTTGGTAAGAGCGCGTTCGGCGGCTTTTAAATACCTGTTGTCCACCACGAAAGTAACTTCCGTTTTAGTTACGACCACGTAACCCGCCGTGGAATGAAATCCGAGATAATAAAGCCTTTCTTTTTCGTCGGTAATAAGCACTATATCGTAATTACCGAAATTAAAACTTTTGCTCATAGTATATATATTATCACAAAACGCCTTTTTCGTCAATTATTTTTAAATTCTTTTTATTCATCGGGCGTAGTATTTTGCGAATTTTCTTGCTCCGCAGGCGCGTTTTTACCGTCTGCGGCGGAATTAGCGGAACTTTCGGCTTTTGCCGCCGCCTCGCTCGCGGCTTTTTGCTCGGCGGCGCGCTTGGCGTTTTCTCTTTCCTCGGCGCGCTTTTCGGCAAGTTTTTTAACGTAGTCCTCGCCGTACACCGTGGACGCCGCGGAAATTTTGCCGAGACTTTGCGCGCTCAACCGTTCGAGTTCGAGTTTGTAGCGTTCTATCTTCTTTTCGTTGCTCGGACGGATAATTATAAACCACGCAAGCGCAAAAAGCAATATCGCGCCGTATACGCACGACCATATAATAAAGCGCGTGAGCGAATAATCGACTTCCGAACTGAACTGCGAAAGTATAAACGACGTTAAAACTATCGCGTAAGCGAGCGTAAGCATTATAAGCGTAAGCACGGTGGAAAAAGTTACCGCCTTATTGAGGTCCTTTAATTTAGGCAACTTTTTGGCGTAAAAACTGCGCTCGCCCATAGTGGCTTTTTTGCGTTCCTCTTTGGCGGAAACTTTTTTTACGTCCTTAAAATCATCTCTTATCATCAGTATTACCTCCGTTTAAAATATCTTTCAAAAACTGCCCCGTATAACTTTGCTTAACCTCGGCAACCTGTTCGGGCGAACCGCAAGCGACTACCGTACCGCCGCCGTCGCCGCCTTCAGGTCCTAAGTCCACGATATAATCGGCAACCTTTATGACGTCGAGATTATGTTCGATAACTATTACCGTATTGCCCGAATCGACGAGCCGTTTAAGTATGGTAATGAGTTTATCCACGTCGTAACTGTGCAGACCCGTAGTGGGTTCGTCGAGAATATACAGCGTTCTGCCCGTGGAGCGTTTGGAAAGTTCGGTCGCGAGTTTTACCCTCTGCGCCTCGCCGCCCGAAAGGGTGGTTGCCGCCTGCCCGAGTTTTATATACCCCAAGCCGACCTCCTGCAAGGTCTTAATCTTATTATATATCCTCGGTACGTTTTCAAAAAAGTCCACGCCCTCGTCAACGGTCATTTCAAGCACTTCGGAAATATTTTTACCCTTGTACTTTACTTCGAGCGTTTCGTGATTATAGCGTTTGCCTTTACACACTTCGCACGGCACGAAAACGTCGGGCAAAAAGTGCATTTCTATCTTGATTATACCGTCGCCGCTGCACCGCTCGCATCTGCCGCCCGCAACGTTAAACGAAAACCTGCCCGACTTATATCCGCGTTCGCGCGCGTCGGTAGTGGCGGCGTACAGTTCGCGGATAGGAGTAAACGCGCCCGTATAAGTGGCGGGGTTGCTCCTCGGCGTTCTGCCTATGGGGCTTTGGTCTATGGCGATAACGTTATCGAAATATTCCACGCCCTTAATATCCTTAAAATCGCCTATGCGCATCTTCGCGCCGTTCAGCGCGTTGGCAAGCACGGGCAAAAGTATCTCGTTTACGAGCGAACTTTTTCCGCTGCCCGATACGCCCGTTACCGCGGTGAAAAGACCCACGGGGAATTTTACGTCTACGCTTTTAAGGTTGTTTTGCTTTGCCCCGAATACTTCCAGCCACCTGCCGTCGGGTTGGCGGCGCATATAGGGAATTTCTATTTTTCTTCTGCCCGAAAGATAGTCGCCCGTAATCGAACGCGGTTCGGCGCAGATATCCGCAACAGTTCCTTTTGCCACGACCTCGCCGCCGTGCACGCCCGCTTTCGGACCTATATCAACTATAAAGTCGGCGGCGCGCATAGTGTCCTCGTCGTGTTCGACAACGATAAGCGTATTGCCTAAATCTCGCAAATGCAAAAGCGTATCTATAAGTTTGCGGTTGTCGCGTTGGTGCAAGCCGATGCTCGGCTCGTCGAGTATATACAAAACGCCCGTAAGTCCGCTGCCTATCTGCGTTGCGAGCCTTATTCTCTGCGCCTCGCCGCCCGAAAGCGTACCCGCCGAACGCGAAAGCGTAAGATACCCCAGTCCCACGTCGATAAGGAATTTAAGTCTTGCTTTTATTTCCTTGATAATCGCCTTGGAGATGAGTTTTTGCGTTTCGTTAAACTGCAAATTTTCTATAAAAGAATACGCCTTTACCACCGATAAATCGCAAAGTTCGGCTATATTCATTCCGCCCACCGTAACGGCAAGAGCCTCTTTTTTCAGCCTTTTGCCGTGGCACTCGGTACACGGCGAACTTACCATATATTTTTCTATTTCGCTCTTGGTATAGTCGCTCGTGGTTTCCTTGTAGCGGCGTTCGAGGTTGGGTATAACGCCCTCGTAAGCCGCGTAATAACTGCTGCTGAAAGTGCGGGTGTTATACGACATATTTATTTTTTCGCCGCCCGTACCGTATAGCAGAATATGCAAAATATCCTTGGGCAGGTCCTTTACGGGAGTATCCAGACTGAACCCGTAATACTTGGACAGCGCGCGGAAATACATCGCGCTCATTTTGCCCACGTCGAGATTCCAACCCGTAACGGTAAGCGCGCCTTGATTTAAACTTTTGTTGGGGTCGCCTATAACGAGTTTTTCGTCTATACGGGTGGTAAAGCCCAGACCGTTACAAACGGGACACGCGCCGAAAGGATTGTTGAACGAGAAAAGCCGAGGCTCTATCTCTTCGATAGAAATTCCGCAATCGGGGCAAGCGTAGTTGGTGGAATACAATTCGGACTTGCCGTCGCACTCTATTTGTACCAAGCCTTCGGCAAGTTTAAGCGCGGACTCCAGACTGTCGGTAAGGCGTTTTCTCATTCCGTCCTTCACGATAAGCCTGTCCACTACCACGGATATGTTGTGTTTTATATTTTTTTCGAGTTTAATCTCCTCGGACAAATCGTATACCGCGCCGTCGATTTCCACTCTTGCATAGCCGCTCTTGCGGTAACCCTCGAGTTGTTTGCCGTATTCGCCTTTTCTGCCGCGAACGACGGGCGCGTTTACGAGTATTTTACTGCCCGCAGGCATTGCCATAACCTGTTCGGCAATTTGGTCTACGGTTATTTTTTCTATCTCTCTGCCGCACTTGGGACAATGCGGAACGCCCACTCTTGCGTATAAAAGCCTTAAATAATCGTAAATTTCGGTAACCGTACCGACCGTGGAACGCGGATTGTTGGAGGTCGTTTTCTGGTCTATGGAAATAGCGGGAGAAAGTCCCTCTATACTCTCCACGTCGGGTTTTTCCATTTGTCCCATAAACATTCGCGCGTAACTCGAAAGACTTTCCATATACTTTCTCTGCCCCTCGGCGAATATGGTATCGAACGCGAGCGTGGATTTACCGCTGCCCGAAAGACCCGTAAACACCACGAGTTTATCGCGCGGTATTTCAAGGTCGATATTTTTAAGATTATTCTCTTTTGCACCTTTAATTTTAATGTAGTTAATCATAATTTTTTAATTGATATGCGGCATATTTTTTTACTTACTTTATTTGTCATTGCGTCAGTAGACTTATATCTAAACCTTACAAAAACCGTAGCGAAGTTAAATTTCCGTGTCATCGCGTCAATGTCAAGAGAGCAAACTTGCTTGCAAGGGTTTGCGAACGACGATATTCATAAGGCATAAGCATTTTGCAAAAAATGCTTAAAACGACAGTTTTAACGCGTCAGCGTTAAGTGCCGAATAGCAGTTAGCGTGGCGATCCCCCCGAAAAAGTGCGCGGCATATACTCCGCTCGTTACTCCAAGGGATTGCCGCGGTCGCTACGCTCCCTCGCAATGACAATAAATTTTGAAGTTTTGACAACGATAAATTATTCTTCCGTTTCGGAGCGGATGAAAAACACTTGTTTAGGTCCGTCGTCTTTCATAAGACAGCCTTTGCGATATTTGAAAATCAATAAAATCGCAACGTAAAAATCGCTCACAGACGACCCGACGTGTAAAGCAAACAAAATTTTCATAACTACGGCAAAAGAGGTTCCCGAAAATGAAATAACACCGAGCAACAACACGATTACAAAAACCGTAAAAGGTATTAAAATGCCGCAAAGCGACGATTTTTTTCCGATATAAACGCCGCCCGGTACGGTATACTATTCCGCTCCGTTTATCTTTTGCTTAATCGGCTTTTCTCCCGTAATTATTTTACACGACAACGCGATCGCCGCTTTACGAAGGCACGAATATACAACCAACCCGAGAATCAGCACCGCGGCAGGCACAACGACTGAACTTATAAACCATTCTATAATCGCCTCGGATTCCGTCGGTCGGTTGAAAAACGCATCGAAAAGCGTAATTCTTCCACAGTCGATAAAATCGACTATTACGTAAGTTATAATCATAACAACCGCAAGAGCCATATACAAAACGCTCATAAATTTTTTATCGGTTGCATCTATTACTTTATCTTCGCGATAGCCTGCGGGCAGTTCGCGGTAAAAATCTTTTTCCTTGGTCATCTCGCTCTCATCTTCCTTTTAAGTTGCGCTATCGTATCGCGGATTTCTATACACCGCTCGAAGTCGAGATTTGCCGAGGCGACTTTCATAAGCGCCTGCAACTTCTCTATTTCCTCGGGTATATCCTTGGCTTTTATATCCTTGGTATTATCCGCTTTTTTGCTTATTTCAAGCGTGTTGGTTATCTTTTTGATTATGGTTTTGGGCGTTATGCCGTGCGCGGCGTTATATTCCGACTGAATTTTTCTCCTGCGCGCCGTTTCGCCTATGGCGCGTTTCATACTGTCGGTCATTACGTCGGCGTACATTATCACCCTGCCTTCGGCGTTTCGCGCGGTTCTGCCTATGGTCTGTATAAGCGCGGTGTCGCTGCGCAAAAAACCTTCCTTATCGGCGTCGAGAATAGCGACGAGTTTTACCTCAGGCAAATCCAAACCCTCGCGCAAAAGGTTTATGCCGACCAAAACGTCTATATCGCCGCGGCGGAGTTCCTGTATAATGTCTATTCTTTCGAGCGTGTCTATATCGCTGTGCATATACCGCACTTTTACGGCTTGCTCTTTAAGGTAGTCCGTAAGGCTTTCCGCCATTCTTTTAGTCAGAGTGGTAACGAGCACCCTGCCGCCTGAGGCGACGACTTTATTTATTTCCGACTGCAAATCGTCTATCTGCCCTTTGGTAGGTCTTACCTCTACTTCGGGGTCTAAAAGACCCGTGGGGCGAATTATCTGCTCGGCGTTGTTGTCCGAAATAGAAAGTTCGTACTGCGCCGGGGTTGCGGAAATATACACCGTCTGCCCTATGCGCGCCGAAAACTCGTCGAAAGTAAGCGGTCGGTTGTCGTAAGCCGACTTTAACCTGAAGCCGTACCCCACGAGGTTGTCTTTTCTCGCTCTGTCGCCGTTATACATAGCGCGTATTTGCGGAATGGTCATGTGGCTTTCGTCGATAAAGACTATAAAATCTTTGGGGAAATAGTCTATCAGCGTAAAGGGCGGTTCGCCCGCCTTGCGCCCGTCGAAATATCTGCTGTAATTTTCTATTCCGCTGCAATAGCCTACCTCGCGCATCATCTCAATATCGTAAGAGGTGCGTTGCAACAGCCTTTGCGCCTCGAGCAGTTTGCCCTGACTTTTAAGCGCGTCCACCTCGGCGCGCATATCGTTTTCTATTCGCGCGAGCGAATTTTCCATTTTTTCGTCGCCCACGGCGTAGTGGCTCGCGGGGAATATCGCCACGTGTTTAAGCGTGTTTATCGCCCTGCCCGTAACGAAATCGCATTCGCTTATGCGTTCTATCTCGTCGCCGAAAAATTCCACGCGGATATATATCTGGTCGTTGGACGCGGGGAAAATTTCCACCACGTCGCCGCGCACGCGGAAAGACGAACGCGTAAAATCTATATCCTTTCGCTCGTACTGACGAGAAACGAGTTTGCGCATAAGTTCGTCGCGATCAAGCACCATACCCTCGCGCAGGGAAACCGCAAGCGCAAAATATTCCTCGGGCGCGCCCAAGCCGTATATGCACGAAACCGACGCCACGACTATTACGTCGTTACGCTCGGCAAGCGAACAGGTCGCGCTGTGGCGCAGTTTGTCTATCTCGTCGTTGATGGAAAGGTCTTTTTCTATATAAGTATCGGTTGACGGAATATAAGATTCGGGTTGATAGTAGTCGTAATAGGAAACGAAATATTCCACGCGGTTTTCGGGGAAAAACTCTCTCAACTCGTTGCAAAGTTGAGCCGCAAGCGTTTTGTTGTGGGCAATTACGAGCGTAGGCCGCTGCACGTTTTGTATAACGTTAGCCATAGTAAAAGTCTTACCGCTGCCCGTTACGCCCACGAGTACCTGATTTTTAAGTCCGTCCTCGAAACCCTCGGTAAGACTCGCAATCGCCTCGGGTTGGTCGCCCGTAGGCTTATATTCGGAATGTAAAATAAACTTCTTTCGTTCCATCAAAATAACCCGTACAAAATTCTCGTAACCAAAAACGCCGCAAGCGAACCGAGTACCGCCAAAAATATTTTGTAGATAACCCCGCGCGCGAGTTGTTTTTTCTCGCGTTCGCAAAGGCGCGCTTTAAGTTTGGGCGTTATGCAAAGCACCGTTTCTTCGCCGCGCTTGCACTTTACCAAATCGAAATACCCCTCGAGTGCGAGCGAATCGACTATCGAGCGTATCTCCTTAACCGTTTTTTTGCGTATATCCGCAAGTGCGAAAAGGTCGTTTTCGGATATAAGGCAACTTTCGCGTTCGCCGCAAAACGCAACCACCGCCCTTACCACCTCGCGCTCCTTACGGTTTAGCATAACGCCACCGCCGCAAGCGCGCCCAAAAACGCGCCTATAAACGCGCAGATAAACGCCGCCGCACACACGATAACGGGTTTTAATCGCCCTATACCGCTATTTTCTGCGGGCGTTTGCGGCAACGCAACTTCGCCGTCGTCAACGAAAAAGTCTTTATCGAGCGGCTTTATTATAGCCTGCTTTTCGTCGATATACCTTATATCGAGATAACCTGCGGCGGCAAGCCGTTTTATATCGTCCATCGCGCGTTCTTCGGTAACTCCGTCCCCGCCCATTTCGCTCAACTCTTTAACGGAAAACAACTTATAATCTCTTCCGCAGGCAAGCCTTACGCCTTCGAGCAGGACAACCAACTCTTTTTTCAATAATTTACAGTTTGCGGCAAACTGACCGCGGCTATAAGCATACCGTAAAACGCAAGGCATATAGCCGCGCCCGTTATACCTATCGCCATTGCCCATTTAAAGTTGGGCGACTTAATTTTGCGACTTCGCACGGCGGCGGTAACTATCGCCGCAACCGAAAACGCGATGCCCGCGCCGTAGAAAAACGAAAGTATAAGCCCTATCAATGCAAGAATAAGCGGCGTGCGCTTGAACCTGCGCGCGGCGAAATAATCGCGACGGGCGTATTCTGCCGCCAACGCGGCGGAATTATCGTCGAAAGCGGCGGGAGTCTGCTCCTTTTCCGTCGTTTCGCCGCTTTGCTCGTCGGCAAAAGTATTTTCGTTTTCGGTTACGGTCGTAGCCTCGTTTTCGGCATCGCTTACCGCATTATTTTGTTCGTTTTCGTTCATTTTTAAACCTTTTCCACGAATTTAACTATTTCGGTTACGACCTCCAAGGAATGGGGATGATGTCCGCACTCGGGCTTAACGAAATATTTTATATTTTCGCCGTTGTTTATAGCGTAGTCGATAAGTTTTTTACTATTATCTTCAAAGCGAACTACCTCGTCCGCGCCGCCCGCCACCACGAGCAAGGGGATTTTATGCGAGAAAAATTCCTTAAAGTTATCCACGGGGCAACCCTTGAAATTTTCGAGAGTTTCGCTCGTCAGACAGTATTCCTCGAGCATCTCTTTATACTCGCCCGTATCCACGGTCGGGCGCGGCCACGATTTTAAATCGAGAACGGGCGCGTCGAGATAGACCTTGTCCACGTATTCGGGATAAAAGAGCGCGTAATTGAACGCGTACAAGCCGCCGCGGCTGAACCCGAAAAGCACGGGCTTTTTACAGAGCGGAAAACGCGTTAAAAGATCGAGGTGAAAAGCGTGCATAAGCCTTACCGCCCTGTAACTGCCGTACATATTGCTGACGGAATAATATACGCGGGTATAACCCCTGTCCAAAAGAGCGCGCTCGG
>CAVLAV010000020.1:12794-14365 GCA_963660735.1 bacterium | reverse complement strand
CCGACAACGCCTATTCGGAAAAATCGTTGTTGCGGGGTTTTGCCGCAAAAGGTAAGTTTCATTTCGTGCCTCCTTATGCCTCGCCGCCGCCGAGTATGATTGTATCGCTTTCGTCAATCAATCCGCCACCTTCGAACGTTGCTTGCGCGACGCCGTCAACGGTAACGGTCGTACCTTGTTTCGTGCCGATTTGTTTTTCGAGTTCGTTTACCTTTTTTTCGATTTGTGTTTTTGTCGTACTTGCAAGGTCTGCCGCGTCGCTTGCGATTTGCTTTGCGTCGGACGCGTCGGATACCGCATTGTCGGATTTCGTGCTTGCCACATTTGCGACTTCGACCGCGTTATCCGCTTTATCTTCCGCGGAGTTTGCCGTTGCAACCGCTCCCGCGGCTTTCGAGTCGGCGTCGTTCGCCTTTGCGATAGCGTTATCCGCTTTTGTATCCGCTCCCACCGCTACCGACGCGGCGTCGTCCGCTTTTTCTGCGGCATTGTCCGCCGTTTGCTTTGCGGTGTTTGCGGTTTGTTTAGCCTCGTTTACAACCGATACGGCGTTATCGGCTTTTGTGTTTGCGGAGTTTGCCGTTGTAACCGCGTTTGTTGCTTTTGTTACGGCGTCGGTTGCTTTCGATACCGCGTCGTCGGATTTCGTGCTTGCCGCATTTGCCGTCGAAATTGCGGTATTTGCTTTTTCGATTGCGCTTGCGGCTTTTGCGAGCGCGTCGTCAACGATTGTTTTAATCGTCGCGTAATCTGCGACGGGGTCAATCAACTTTTTAAGATTGACGATTTGCGTTCCCGAAATTCCGAACGAATATATCGGGAGTTCGTAAGCCGTATTGATATTATCGGCGGTTGCCGCGTAGGTGTCGTTTTGTTCGAGCGTAATTGCCTCATAAGTACGATTGACATATGCAACGAGCGTACAATTCGCGTCGTCCGACGGGTGGTACGTTTCGATACGCGCCACAATATAACCGACAAAACCGTCAAATATTTGCGGAGCGACTAATTCCGACGCCGTAATTTCGCACATACGACCTTGCACCAAAAACGCGCCCGTGCCGATTTGGATCTTTTGACCGATTATTTGTGCGGCGAGTTCGCTACCGTAACCCTTGTAATATCCGTTTGCTTTGCTTTGGTCGATAAAACGCGATTTGACTTCGAGCGAGTACAAATTCGCATTGAAATTGAAACAACCTTGAAACGTTACGGGTTTTATCATTGCTAACCTCCTAATTTTTGATAACTTCGGTCAAAAGTATTTTCTTAAAACCGAGTTTGATTTTTGTATTTTTCCCGCCGCCGTCAAGCGTGATTATCTTCTCGCTTATCGGTAACGTCTTAAATAACTTGCCGTCGTAGTAAAGCGCAACCTTCGTATAAAGGCGGTAACTCGAAAAATCTATCGGGTCGATCGTCTTATTGTTGTCTATTACGATATTATCGACGAAACGCGCGTTTGCGAGTTCGTAAACTGCGTTAAATTGCGCGTCCGCCAAATATTCCGACTCGTAATACTTTGCCTTTACGGGGTAGAGCCGCCCGTCGATATTCCCGTTTTCGTCCGA
>CAVLAV010000020.1:0-12513 GCA_963660735.1 bacterium | reverse complement strand
TACACTTAACGAACGTAAAGACGATTTTACCCGCCGCGACGTCGTAGTAACTTTCGATATTGTACTCGTAGTATTTCAAGTAGCATTTTAAGAATTTGTACGCATTGACAAATTGATATGTACCCGCATAACTGCCGTATGTTGTCGTCGTGTCGGTGTTGTCGGTCGGGATATTGACGACAACGGGGATTTTGTTTACTGCCGTATCTTTGCCGTTAAAGACTTGCGTTTTTACCTTTGTAAAAATAGCCGACAACCGCCCGTCAAAACTGCCGTCGGAGGTGTAGTCGAGTAAAATTTCGGTATCCCAAAGAGTTTTGAAGTCAAGCCCTTTGACGGTGCGTTTATTGTGTTCGGGCTTTATTTCGTCGGCAAAGCAAGCGTACTCGTAATTTCCGCGGTCGTCGTTAAGCACGGCGATTTTTGCGTCGTTTATATCAACGTCGCAAACGCCTTCGGCGGAAAAAGAGTCGTTGTCGTAAACGCGGGTCGTTAAATCGTACGTCGCGTTGTCAACGTTCGTAATATGCTTTTTGTTTTCGTCGTATATTGCGATATACACGCCCGCCGCCTCCTTTTAGTCGAATAAATAACGCTTGATTGATATTTCGATTGCGCCGTCGTCCTCCGCGGTCATATTCGCGCCGATAAAATATTCGCCTTGCGGCAAGTATAAAAACGATTGTTTCGTTTTATCGGTAAGCCCGTAACCGTTTGTAGATACGCCGTCGGTCGTAACCGTAATTTTTTTCGTTGACGGTTCGATTAAAATTTCCGTACCGTCGGTGTTGTTTGTGGAAAGCGCGATTTCTTCTATCGTCTTACCGTCGAGCGACTGCAAATAAAGTTGTATTTTGTTTGCAATATCGCCCGTAATGCGTATCGTGATAGGTGCGTCCACAAAAAACGAGTTTGTGATTTTGTATTTCGATTTGAATACCCGCCCCGCAAAGCCGAACGGAAAACCGAGCGGAAATTTCGTATCTTCGGCGCGGGTCGATTTCAAAGCGAAAGACTCCTCGACGCGTTCGTACCAATATGTTTGACGTTCAAAAGAAAACGTTTCGACAAATAAACCTTCTTCGTTTATTTCCGATTTCGGCGCACTTTTCAAAACAACGTCGCAATATTTATCGGTAATGCCGTCGTCATACTCAAATAAAAATATCGACGTGCCGCACTCCGCAAGAAAACGAAGTAATGCTTTGTAATTGCTGTATCCGTTCGATCCGTCCGCGTTGAAATAAATCGAAAGTGTTATCGGGTCAAATTCGGGCGTAACGTTCGTAAGGTGCTTGCCTTTTTCGCTTTCCTTGTAAGACAACGAAAAGTTGTTGCCGAGTCCTTGCGGTTCGGCGGCAAGCGCGGTTTCGCCGTTCAAGTCAAACGAATTTGATTTGTCGTAGGTGTGTAGAATAAACCGCCTCATTACATAGCCTCCGCAAGTTTCATATTGATTTCGCGGACGAGTTTATCGGTATCGACTTCCGCCGCGTAGTTTTGTATCGTTACCGTTACGTTTTGCGTTGTGTTTTTCGTACTGTTATCGTAGTTGTAAACGTCGCCCGTCGTTCCCGTTCCGCTCCCGCCGTCGTAAACCGTACCGCCGCTTTCTTCCTTTTGCGCGGGAGGTGTGGAGTCGATAATCGCGTTGACGGCGAGTCTATGAGCGACTGGTTTACTGGTAGCGGCTGCGTACTCGTAAAAGAGTTTTTCTTTTGCGTGTTCGGTGTAAAAGCCGATCTCGATGGACTTAAAATCGCCCCGCCCGAAAAATTACCCTTTGAAAAAATGAGAACTTTGCTGAAAATAAAGGGCGGCGAAGTCGAAATTATTTACACTGAAAAGGGCGGCAGAAGGAGATTTTTCGTAAACGGGCGCGAGGTGGAAAAAGTTTGCCTTTTAAACGCGGATATTAGCGGTAAAAAAATAAAAATAGAAATAACCGATTAAAAAGTTATTTATGAAAAGAGGCGGCGGGAACTGAAAGTTCCCGCCGCCTTCCGATTAAGCGGTAAAGTATATACTTCCGAGGGGTGGGGGCTACACCGTCGGTTCTTCTTTTTTAAACTGCGTTATGCCCACTACGTTGGAAACGGGCATTGAAAACGCTATTCCGTACCCCGGGGTTTTTAAACCTACCGCGTTATAAAGTCCGTGTAAAATATCGTCCTTTTTTTCCGCCTCGACCAGAATAAGCACTATTTCCTTTTCGGGTTGAACGGTAATTTTAAACAGTTTTTCCGCCTCGGGATTAGCCGTGCCGCGCGCGTGTAAAACCGTGCCGCCGCTCGCGCCGAATTGCCTTGCGGCGTCCATAACCGCCTCCGAAAAGCCCGCGTTTACTATGCAAAATATTACTTCGTATTTGTATTCGCTCATCTTCCTTCTCCTTTATTGCTCAAAAATTGATAGACCGCCACGCCCACGGTGCTTGACATAGGCGAGGTGAACGCTACGCCTTTGCCGCCGCGAACCGTGCGGAATTTTTCTTCCAGACCGCCGAGCGCGGCGGGTATTTTGTCGTTTCGTATAACCGAAACTATAACCGCTTTGTCGGTGGGGACTAACCCGAGCGCGGACAGCGTTTCGCTGCTCGCAGTGCCGTAAGCCGACAGCGTAAATTGCGCGTTAATCTCGTACTCCTGCAAAAAATCGGTAAAAAATTCGGCTTTTTGTCTGTTCACTATGGTAAACAGCAACGAGAGTTTATGCGGGGCGGCGGGCGGAGAGGAAAGTTTGCTTTCCGCTCGATTTGCTATCGCACTTTTTATTTTGTTAATCGCTTTGCGTTCCACCGTATTTCCTCCTTAAAAATATATAATTTGTTCGTCGTCGGCGGCGAAAAGTTTTTTCATTGCGAGTCCGTCGCGAACGCGCTTGGTTACTATCGACTTAAAGCCGAGCAGTTGTATGGTGATAAGCGGGGTCATTGCAACCATCGCTACCACGCCGAACGCGTCTACGAGTATTTTATCGGGCGCGAGCGAGTAGCATACGCCTATCGCGAGCGGCAGTATAAAACTCGATGTGAGCGGACCGCTCGCCACGCCGCCCGAGTCGAACGCTATCGCCGTATATACGGGCGGTACGAAAAACGCAAGTCCGAGCGATAACAAATACCCCGGTACGAGGTAGAAAAGCACGTTAAAATCGTAATAAATGCGCAGTAATGAGAGCGCAATAGAAGTACCTACGCCGACGGAAAGGGCAATCATCATAGAGCGTTTGCTTACGGTTTTGTCGGTAACTTCTTCCACCTGCTTGTTAAGTACGTGTACCGCAGGCTCGGCAAGAACGACCACCGCGCCGAGGATAAGTCCCACGAGCGCGAGCGCCCACGGCGGGAAGGACGAAATTTCCGCGCCGAGTTTAAAACCTATCGGCATAAAGCCGACCGAAACCGCCGTAAGGAAAATTACGAGTCCTATAAAAGTAAACGCCACGCCCACGGCGATTTTTACGAGTTTTTGTTTGGGGAGTTTTAAAAACAGCAGTTGCAGTACCGCGAAAAACGCCACGATAAGACCGAGCGCAATGCCGACTTCTTTCATAGTGTTTAGCAGTGCGGCTGCGGACTCGGAAAGTATCTCGCCCGCGTTCGCGCCTATGGCGTAGTCGGACGGATTTACGCGGTAATCTACGCTCCCGCCCGAGGTTATACCGAGTATCATAACCGCGAGGATAGGTCCTACGGAACAGAGCGCGACGAGTCCGAACGAGTTTTCGCTTTGGTTTTTACCGCCCAAAGTGGTGGCTATACCTATGCCGAGAGCCATTATAAACGGCACGGTGATAGGCCCCGTGGTAACGCCGCCCGAGTCGAACGAAAGCGCGAGAAAGTCGGCGTTGCCCGTTGCTATAACGAGTGCGGAAAGCCCGAACATACAACTGTAAAAGAAGAAAAGCATCATAGAAAGTTGCAGTTTAAGTACTATTTTAAGCACCGCAAGCAAGAGGAAAGTGCCAACGCCCACGCCTACGGAAACTATAAGCACCGTCGGGTTGATTTTGTCTTTAACCTGACTTGCAAGCACCGTTAAATCTGGTTCGGCAACGGTGATAAGCACGCCCATTAAAAAGCATACGAAAAGTAAAATTTTAAGTTGCTTTAATTTTGAAAGTCCCGCGCCGATGTGGTCGCCCATAGGCATCATAGCAAGGTCCGCCCCGAGCGAAAACAAGCCTATGCCGAGTACGAGTAACGCCGCCGAAATAACGAAAACTATTATTTCTTTGGTCGAAAAATCGACGAGCGGAGTAAAATTAAGCACGACGACGATAAGCGCAACGGGAAAAACCGAAATAAACGCTTCTTTAAGTTTGTTTAAAAGTGCCTTCGCCAAAATCAGTTCTCCTGAAAATATTATATATGATTATATATATAATGATAACATAAATAAGCGTAATTTTGCAAGTAAAACGCCGCTTTTTTGCGTTTAATTTGATGAAAATATTGAAAAATAGTTGACCGACGGGTAATATTATGGTATAATAAGACCATAATAATGTTATTACAAAATGAGGTTACGATATGATACAGCCTTTACCTAAAATACTGCCCGTGAATGAACTTAAAAACACGGCGACTATTATGAAAACCTGCAAGGAAAGTCCCGTGCCTATAATTATAACTAAAAACGGCTACGGCGAGGCGGTAATGATGAGCGTTAAACTTTACGAAGAAACGATTGCCAAACTGCAGGCGGCTGCGCTTATAAACGCGGGCTTAACCGATATCGAAAACGGCGCTGACGCCGTCAACGGGGAAGAGTTTTTCGAGGCGATGAGAAATGAGTTCGTTAAATAAACTGCCGCTGAAAATATTCCCCTTGGCACAGGCGGACTTGAAGAATATTATAGAATATATTTCCGTTGAGTTATCAAACCGCAAAGCGGCGGCTGACTTAATCGACGATTTCGAGAACTCGTTTGATAATATTCGGCTTTTTCCCGAATGTTGTCCGAGGGTGGACAACGAGTACGTCAACGATAAGAGTTTAAGAAAACTTGTCGTTAAAAGTTATATTGTGTTTTATCGCTTAAAAAACAATGATTCAGGTAGTCCGCGTATTGTACGGTTTACAAAATTACGCGGAAATACTTTAAAATTAACCCCGCCCCGTTTCGCAATGCGAAACGGGGCGGGGTATTTTATTATCTTACTCTTTCGCTTGAAATAAGTTTGCCGTAGACGCGCGGTTTGTGGCGCAGGTTTACGCCTCGCTTTTTAAGTAACTTAATTACGAAAAACGCGATTATCGCAAGCACGATTATTACGGGTATCGCTATCATAAGCGCGACGGGTACGTTACCTACTTTAATGTCGCTCCAAGCGGCGTTTAAAGCCTTTAATTCCGAACGGGTAAGGGCGGTCATCAAAGCGCAACGATCTACAACCGACTTTTCGGGATATTGCGTGGTGAGTTGTCTGCCGACCTGATCCGAAGTGCAGTATACTATTACTTTTCCGTCGGTCTTATATTCGTCCGAAATATTATCGAAATAATACGAATAGTCTATTTCGTAATACTCGGCTTTTTCATCTTCGGTGAGGGCGTCGTATTCCTCGGGAAGGATAAGTTCGTAACTATCGACCACGTAATCGAAAATTTCGTCGCCCGCGATAGGACTTACGTATCCTATATAGTCCATATTAGAAATTGCAATTTCGGGCGAGGACAAAAAGTTTACGAAATCCTGCGCTAAAGCCTTGTTCGCGCCCTTGGGCATAACCCACGCGTCGAACCATATATTGCTGCCTTCCTTGGGTACTTCGTAGAAAAGTTCCGTGCCGTCCTCGTCGGCTAAATCGAGAGTGTAAGCCGCGTCGCCCGACCAGGCGAAGTTTATTGCAATTTTTCCTGCCGCCATATCTTTTTTGCCGCTGTCCACCTCGAAACCGTAAACGTTGCTTTTAAGATTTTTAAGGTTTACGCTGACTAAATCAACGGTGTTTTTGCCTTCGTATTTTTTGAAAAGCGAATATACGGCGTCGAGTTTTTCGCCCGACAAGCCCGCCTCTTTAAATTCGTCCAAAAGCGGAGTATTCACGTTATTGAACACTTTTATAAGCGCGGCTTGGTATTCGTCCTGCGATAAAACGCCGTCCTCTTTAAGCGATAATAAAGCCGTGAGTTCGTCGCGGTAGGTGTAGCCTACGGCGAGAGCGTAAGTATCGCGGATGCTGTCTTTTATAGTACCGAGGTTTTTAAAGTATGCGTTCCAAGGCAGCGACCACGAGTTTACTATATCTTCTATATCGCCGCCTGCGGTGTTAGCCGCAAGCACTTCGGGATTGTAAACGAAACCCATAGTGCCCCACATATAGCACGCGGCGTATTCCGACCACTTGCCTTCGTAACCCGTAACCTCGTCTTTTTCGGTCTTACCGTTGAAAAGTTCCTGAATAAACGTAGAGGCGTTGTCGTTGTAATTTTCGAGCGCGGCGTAAGTGCCGTCCTCGTTCATATCGTAACGCTCCAACATATCCTCGTTAATCATTCGCTGAATCATATAGTCGGACGGGCAAACGAGGTCGTAAGCGTAGGTGTAGCCGTTTTTGCCTTTCTTTTTGGTGAGTTGAAGTTCGTTGTACATATTTTCGAGCGTGCCGAAAGTCGAGTAATTTACCACGACTTTTTTACCGTATTTTTCGGTGGCGTATTCCTCGAAAGCGGCAATCGCGTCAACCGTTTCCCACTCCTCGTCGTACTCCGAAATATATTCTTCGGCGTTGAAAACGTTGAGGTAAAGCACGTCGCTTTTTTGGCAAGCCGTAAGCGGCAGTGCGCACGCGGCGATTATAAGGGCGAGTAAAAGGTTAAATATTCTTTTCATTTTTCTTACCTCCTTTAATCGCGGCTACGTTTTTGACTATTACGAATACTACCATAAGCAGGAATATGATTGCCGAAAGCGCGCGGAGCGCGGGTACAGACGAGCCTTTTCCGCCTTTCGCGTAGGCGTCGAACACGTAAGTTGAAATAGTGTCGAACGTGGGCGGGCGGGTGAAAGTGGTGATTATGTAGTCGTCCAACGAAAGGGTAATAGCGAGCGTAAATCCGCTTATTATTCCGGGTAAAATCTCGGGCAATATGACGGAAAACAAGGCTTTCGCGGGACTTGCGCCGAGGTCGAGAGCCGCCTCGTAAAGGTTGCCGTCGAGTTGTTTCAACTTGGGCGTAACCGAAAGGTACACGAAGGGGAAACAAAGCACGATATGCCCTATAAGGAGCGACGCGTAAGTTCTGCCGAACGCGAACATCGTGCATACGAGCGCGATTGAAATGGCGGTAACTATTTCGGCGTTGATAACGGGTATCTGCGTTACTTTATCGAGCGCGCCGCGCACTTTCTTTTTGGAGTAGAACGCGCCTATCGCGCCTATCGTGCCTAAAATAGTCGAGCAGACTGCGGCGGCGAGGGCAAGTACCACGGTATTTAAAACCGTGCGCTTTAAACTCTCGTCCGAAAAAAGTTGGAGATAGAGGTCGAAACCCCATTCCTTCGACCATACGCCTATGCTCGGGGAAAGGTTGAACGAATAAATCGTGAGCAAAACTATGGGCGCGTACAAAAATGCGATTATAATCGTAAGATACGCGGCTTTCAATACTTTTTTTACCATAATCCGCCTCCTCTCGTGTTGACCGTTTCGTTATCCGAAAATTTGTTGGTTATAAGCATAGTAGCAAATATGAGTACGAGCAGAATCATCGCTATCGCCGAACCCGCGTGCCAGTCGAACATAGTCGAAAATTGATCTTCTATCAGTTTGCCTATAATGGTTACGTTGCCGTTGCCGAGCGTGTCGGAAATAACGTAACTCGTGGTAGTGGGTAAAAACACCATAGTTATCGCGCTGATTATGCCCGGGGCGGACATAGGAATTACCACCTTGAAAAAGGTCTGCGCGCCCGTCGCGCCGAGGTCCTGCGACGCCTCGAGAACGTTTTTATCGAGTTTGATAAGCACCGTATAGAGCGGTAATATGGTAAAAGGCAAGTAATCGTACACCATACCTATCACCGTATTGAAAAGGCTCATTTTGTTGGATCTGTAAAAACCCATAGCGAATAAAAGTTCTTTCATAGCCGCCGTTCTCAAAACGAAGTTTATCCACATAGGCAGTATAAAAATCATTAAAAGCACGTTGCGGGTTTTAAGTTTCGAGCGGGCGAGTATGTACGCCGCGGGGTAGGCTATTACCAAACAAATGGCGGTGGTGAGTATCGCGAGCGCGAAACTTATGTATATCGCGCGGATATTAGCCGAGGACGAAAAGAACGCTACGAAGTTGGAAAACGAAAACGAGAATTTGGTAACGTCGTTGGTTATAATCGTTCCGTTTTCTACGGTGAACGCGTAAAGTATTATAAGCAGGAGCGGAAATACCACGAACGCGAGCGCGAATACTGCGTAGGGTATGCCGAGTTGCTTTCTCGAAAATTTCAAAGCCTTCATATTACTTCGCCGCCGCCTTTAAAGTGAGTTTGATTTTTTCGGGCGGAATCTTAACCGAAACGCGGTCGTTTTCGTTCCAGGTGTATTCGGTGTCGCAGACGAAATCCTCTTCTTCCTCGTCCGTCCTTATTATGACCTGATAGTGGTCGCCTTTATATACTATTTGTATAATAGTTCCGCAGGCGTCGCCGTCGGTATCGTTGTCTATAATTTCGATATCTTTAAGTCCGACCTCTACGTTGACGTCAACGTCCGTAAGGTCGATTTTTTCGCCCTCTTTGGTAATAAGGTAGCCTTCTTCGTCGAGTTTGCTGCCTTCGTAAAGTTGGGTTACGTCGCACTCGAATTCGCCGTCCGCAAAGCAAACGGTGTTCTTTTTGGTTATATAACCCGTATAGCGGTTGCAGTCGAATTCCTTTGCCATTATGTGAATATCGTCGGGGCGGATAATTACGGCGCACTTTTCGCCAACCTTTCTTTCAACGGTGTCCTGAACGACTATTTCGGTCTTGCCGACGACGAAAGTCATCTCGTAATGCACGCCCTTGAAGATAGACGAGGTGATAACGCCGTCTACCTGACCTTTGCCCTCGTCCACCAAAAAGACGTCCTCGGGGCGGACTACCACGTCCACTTTGTCGTTCTTGGGGAAGTCGTCCACGCAGTCGAAATTGCGGTTGATAAAGCGCACTTTCTTTTCGCCTACCATAGTGCCCGAGAAAATGTTGCTTTCGCCTATAAAGTCCGCGACGAAGGCGTTTTTCGGCTCGTTGTAAATATCCTTGGGCGTGCCTATCTGCTGTATCGCGCCGTCTTTCATAACGACTATCGTGTCGCTCATAGTAAGAGCCTCTTCCTGATCGTGCGTTACGTAAATAAAGGTTATGCCGAGTTTGTCGTGCATCGCTTTAAGTTCGAGTTGCATATCCTTGCGCATTTTAAGGTCGAGCGCGCCGAGAGGCTCGTCCAAAAGCAGGATTTCGGGTTCGTTTACTATTGCGCGCGCAATGGCTATACGCTGTTGTTGTCCGCCCGAAAGGGTGGTTACGTCGCGCTTTTCAAACTCCTCCAAATCGACGAGTTTCAAAACTTTGCTTACCTTTGCGTCGATTACTTCTTTGGAAAGTTTTTGTATTTTTACTACCTTTTTGCCGTCCTTGCCCTCGTATACGTTGCGGAAACGCTTTAATTTAAGCCCGAACGCTATGTTGTCGTAAACGTTGAGGTGCGGAAAGAGCGCGTAACGCTGAAACACCGTGTTTATGGGGCGTTCGTAAGGGGGCAGGTCGGTAATGTCCTTGCCGTTTAATAAAATTTTACCTTTAGAGGGCATCTCGAAACCCGCTATCATTCTTAAAGTGGTCGATTTGCCGCAACCCGACGGACCGAGTAAGGTTATAAATTCGCCTTTCCTCACGTAAAGGTTGAGGTTCTCTACGGCGGTCTGTCCGTCGAAAGTTTTTTCTACGCCTATAAGTTCGATAATCTTTTCTTCTTTTTGCATATCGGTTCTCCGTTAAAAAGTGGGTGGGGTGGCAATCCATAAAAATTTTGCCACTCGGTCGGTGGGGTTTTCCATATAATGGGTTTTGGACGACGAAAAATAAAAACTTTCGCCCTTGTTGCACCTGTATTTTTTGTTGCCTAAATGCACTATTATGCTGCCTTGCAACACGTAGCCGAATTCCTCGCCTTCGTGCGGAACGTCAGCCTCGGTAAACTTGGTGGGCATAAGTTCTACCATAATGGGCTCCATAGCGTTTTTCTGCGCGTTGGTAACCAGCCAGTTTATTTTAAGCGCGCCGCTGTCTTTCTCGATAAAATCTTCTTCTTTAAAGATTATCTTCTCTTCCTCTTCGTCCGAGAAAAATTCCTTTAAATTAGTGCCGAGCGCGGACAGTATGTCCACGAGCGTCGCTATAGAGGGGCTCGTCAGTTCATTTTCGAGTTGACTTATGTAGCCTTTGGTAAGTTCGCACCTGTCGGCGAGTTCTTCCTGCGTTAAATTGCAATGCAGTCGCAATCGCTTTATTTTGTTGCCGAGTTCCATTTATCTTCTCCTCTTTCACTACTAAACAAAAAGTTTAAAAGGTTAAGGCATTTTAAACGCAAAGTTTACAATGCCTAAACTTAACTCGCATATTATATACGCCTTTTTATATTATGTCAATTATTTTTACGCACTTTTTCAACATTTTTTTTGCGCGGGGCATTATCGGGTAAAACGGGGCATATATTTTCGTTGTAACAATATTCGACGAAAGGCGGCAGAGGTTGTTAAAAATCCCCGTTTTTCTCGATTTATAATATAGGAGCAAACTGCGGTGAGCAAAAAACTTTTAAGATTTGCGGCGGGCGTGGTCGCGGGAATATCGTTTATAATCGCGCTTACTTTCGTCGTAGATAAAAGCGGGGCGGCGGCTCTTGCAGTAAACGGCAAGGCAAAAAAAAGTCTGCCGATATACTCGGTGGAACGAGCGGATAATAAAATCGCTATTTCGTTCGACTGCGCCTGGGGCGTAGAGCATACCGACGCCATTTTGGACGCGCTCGACAAATTCAACGTTAAATGCACCTTTTTCGCGGTTGAGTTTTGGGTAGAAAAATATCCCGAGTATTGTAAAAAGATAATAGAGCGAGGACACGAGATAGGCACTCATTCCAAAACGCACCCCAAAATGAGTAAGTTGAGCAAGGCGCAAATCGAGGAAGAAATAACCTCGTCCAGGCAGGCGATAGAAAAAGTTACCGATACCGCGGTTACGCTGTTTCGTCCGCCGTTCGGCGATTACGACGATTTGCTTATAGATACGGTTTCGTCGCTCGGGCTTTACTCTGTTCAGTGGGACGTAGACAGTCTTGACTGGAAGGATTTGTCCGCCGATAAAATCGCGGCAAGGGTGATAAAGGGCGTAAAAAGCGGATCTATCATACTTTGTCATAACAACGGCTTACATACCGCCGAAAGTTTGCCCCTTATATTTTCGCCGCTTTTGTCGCAAGGCTACGAGTTTGTAAAAATAAGCGACCTTATATATAAGGAAAATTACGAAATTCTTCCCGACGGAAGACAAAAATCAAGCAATAACGCGGATAATCAATAATAAGCGTTAAATAAAGAAGTACCAGAAGGAGTACGATATGATAAACGAAGAAAAGCAAAACAACAGAGTCTTTATTAAAGGCGAGATAGTTACCGAAGCGAGATATTCTCACGAAGTGTACGGCGAAGGTTTTTACGAAATGGACGTTTTGGTAAAACGCCTTTCGGGTCAGGCGGACGTATTGCCCGTTACCGTTTCCGAACGGCTTATAGAGAGCCATTCGCTCAAAGTCGGCTCGGAAATTTCCGCGATAGGTCAATTCCGCAGTTACAACAAACTCGCCGACGGAAAAAGTAAACTTATGCTTACGGTGTTCGTCCGCGAACTTGCGGATTTTCCCGAGGCGAAAAATCCCAACAATATAGTTTTGTCGGGTTATATATGCAAGCCGCCCGTTTACAGGACCACGCCTTTTTCGCGCGAGATAGCCGACGTTTTAATTGCGGTAAACCGCGCTTATAACAAGTCGGACTACATTCCGTGTATCGCGTGGGTCAGAAACGCGCGTTTCGTGCGCAATTTGGGCGTAGGCGAGAGAGTTGCGTTGTCGGGCAGAATACAAAGCCGCGAATACGTCAAAAAGATTTCGGAAACGGAGAGCAAGACTATGACCGCTTACGAAGTTTCCATTTGCAAACTTGCCGCTTACGAGAACGTAGACAATTTCGATTTAGACGAAGAATTCGGCATTTATCTTCCTCATAAAGAACCTCTTATCGACATCGGCTGACGCCGTAAACGCTCCCCTCGCAGGGAGCGTTTTTTTATTACTTTGAACCTTGTAACGCCGACGATAGGGGATAAAAAGTGCGTCATATTGAGCGTAAGCGAAATATCCCACCGAATAAGTGCGCGGCATATACTCTGTAGACCTCCCCCTCCCGGGATATTGCCGCGGTCGCCTTGCTCCCTCGCAATGACAAATAAAAAAGTATGTCATCGC
>CAVLAV010000019.1:2131-14471 GCA_963660735.1 bacterium | reverse complement strand
GTGCCCGCCGAGGCGAGGTTTGAAAAAGCCGAAGGCGGCTCAAAAGAGTACCTCGTATGCTTTTTCATAGGCGAGCGCACGCTCGTAACGGCTTTCGAGATAGGCGAGGGGATAACTCTCGCTTTTCGTCGGATATGCGACGCGTACACTTTCGAGCCGCCGATTTTAACGCTTACCGAAAATAAAAACGATATTTTAAAACACACCGTTTTTTCGTCCTGGAAATTCGGCGAAAAAGTTTTCGGGGTGGAAACCGAAATAAGACGTAAACGGCAGATATATACCGTGGAAGAAAAACTGTTGCCGTATTGCTTTTTCGAGGAAATTCTCGTCGGGGGCGACGCGGGCGACTTTTTAACCCCCGCAATAAAGCCGCGCGCCGACGAACTAAAAGGCTTTTTAGGCGATTTCACCGCCGTTTTGCCGCCGCCGCACTTCGTAAACCAAAACTATCAATTATTGTTATACGCGGACAAAGTAGAATACGCCGAAGTAACTTTATCTAACGGACTTATTTCTAACGTGAGTTTGCACGAAGTGTAGTATTGCCGCAGAAGAAAGTGTGGCTGAAATTTCGTATCATCTTGTCGTATCGGTTATTCAAGGGGATTGCCGCAGTCGCTACGCTCCTTCGCAATGACGACGAGAAAGGGATTGCCGCGGTCGCTTTGCTCCCTTGCAATGACAGTAAAAAAGTATGTCATCGCGAGCGTTAGCGTGGCGATCCCCGTGAGTAAAGTTTTGCGGCATATATTCCGTACTTTACTCCAAGGAGTTGCCGCAGTTGCACGCTCAATATGAAGGTGCTCGGTTTGCGGTTGCGGCGGTTTCGCGTAACGTCGGCGAGAAAAGTGTTGACAAGCCGCGGTATTTATGCTACAATTTTGATATGTTATATTATATTTTGTGTTACGGAACTTTTATTATAGTGGTCCCGGGGTTGATTCTGGCGATAATCGCGCAAATAGCCATAAAAGTAAACTACAAAAGATATTCAAAAGTGAACGCGAAGTCGGGTTGGACTGCGGAAGAAATGAGCGAAATGTTTGCCGAACGTTACGATATGAACGGCGTTACCGTGCGACCGATCAGGGGTAATCTTACGGATAATTATAATCCGTCTACCGACGTTTTGTCGCTTTCGGAAAGCGTTTACGGTAAATCGAGCGTAGCAGCGCTCGGGGTTGCCGCTCACGAATGCGGACACGCCGCTCAACAACACAGCGGCAGTATATTGTTAAGATTGCGCTCTGTTTTAGTACCCGTTACCAATATCGGCTCGAAGTTAGCCGTTCCCGTTGCGGTCGTAGGACTTATAATTTCTTGGCTTGCGACGAACAGCGACGTAGGTTGGTATATAGTCTGCGTGGGTATCGCGCTATATTCGCTTGCCACGGTGTTTGCGCTCGTAACGCTGCCCGTGGAGTTTAACGCCTCGCACAGAGGACTTAAAATGCTCCGCGAACAGAACGTTCTGGACGGGGGCGAGCTTAAAAAGGCGCGTAAAGTTTTGGTTTGCGCCGCGCTCACTTATGTGGCGTCGTTTATTGTAACCTTCCTTTACCTTTTAAGGTTTATTATAATAATGGCAAGTGCGTCGGGAAAGAAAAGTCGCAAATAATCAATCGTCGAAAAGATTGTTGCGTTCGGGGTGAGTTATCGCGCCGAGAACGTTCTCCTTTATTTTGCGATTGTCTTTTTCAAGCGTTTTAAGTAAGTCTTTAATATACTGCCTTTGCGTGTGTTTATCCGCAGGACAGGGATTGTGAATTATCGGTTTGTCTTTGGCAAAGCCGATAATTTCTTTTTCACGGATATAAATCATAGGTCGGATAACCGTAACGCCCGTGCGTTCGAGTTTGGTGACGGGCGAAAAAGTCGAAAGCCGTCCTTCGTAAAAAAGCGACAAAAACAGCGTTTCGACTAAATCGTCGGCGTGATGTCCGAGTGCGATTTTGTTGCAACCGCGCGCCTTGGCAGTACTGTTAAGCGCGCCTCGGCGCATATTTGCGCACAGCGAACAGGGGTTTTTCTCTTTGCGCACGTTAAAAACTATTTCGCCTATCTGCGTTTTTTCCACTACGTATTCAACGCCTAATTCGTCGCAGACTTTTTGTACGGCGGCTACTTCGTCGGGATCTAACCCCAACCCCATATCCACCGATACGGCGATTACCTCGAATTTCGCGGGGTAAAACCTGCGCATATTCGCCAAAATATATAACAGGGTAAGGCTGTCTTTTCCGCCCGAAAGTCCTACCGCAATTTTGTCGCCGTCCTCTATCATTTTATAATCCTCGGCGGCGCGGCGCGCTTTGGATAATAATTTTTGCAGTTCCATAAAAATCTCTCTTGACATAAGTCTTATTTTTTGTTATACTTTAATATATTTTTGCTAAAAAATCAAGCGTTTGAGGTATGGTATGGCAAAGGCTTTAGGAGAATTTTTATTAAAACTGTTCGGCGGCAATACTTACGCGGCGACTTTGTTCGTTTCTATGTTCCCGCTTATCGAGTTAAAAGGTGCTATTCCTATCGGAACGGGTCTGTTCGGTATGCCTCTTTGGCAGACTTCGCTCGTGGCGTATCTCGGTTCTACCGTGATAAGCGTAGCGGAATTCTTTTTGCTTATACCCATATTCAACCTGCTTAAAAAGATAGGTTTCATAAAGAAACTCGTTTTAAAGGTGGAAGGGATTTTCGCGCGCAAAGCCGAGGAAATAGCCAAAAAGACCGAGGGCAGTGCGGAAAAAGAGGCTAAAAAAATAATGGTGTGGAGTTTGTTCGTGTTCGTAGCCGTGCCGTTCCCCGTAACGGGAGTGTGGACGGGTACTGCGATAGCCGTATTTTTGGGTCTTAAATTTCACGAAAGCGTTTTGCCTATCGCGGCGGGCAACCTCGTGGCGGGCGGAATTATAACCTTGCTCACCTTTTTGCTCGGCGAAAAATATACCAACTATCTTATCTACGCGCTTTTCGTTATAGCCATAATAATGCTCGTGGTGTTTATAGTAAAAATAGTGCGTTCCGAGCCGAAAGCGGAAAGTGCAGACGAGAGCGAGAACGAAAAATAAACCGAAAAATTTCAGATATGTAAACCGAAAAATTTCAGATAAATATTGACAAAACGAATATTTTATGCTACTATAATAATGAAGCAGGACGATAGTCGTCCTTGATAAGGAGAGTTATTATGGAAGAAAAAAAGAAATTTTACGTGGCAATCAGTCGTCAGTTCGGTTCGGGCGGGGCGGAAACCGCGTCCAAACTCGCAACCAAACTCGGTATTCACTGTTACGACAAGTCCATTGCGGAAATGACCGCCGTGGTAACGGGTTTCGATAAGACCGTGGTTTTAAACAGCGAGGACCGCGCAACCAACGCTTTTTGGTACACGGGCTTTTTAAGCGGAGAATCTCTTTCGCTTTACGATAAAGTGTACATAGGGCAGTCGCACGTTATAAAGGAACTCGCGGCTAAAAATTCCTGCGTGTTCGTGGGCAGGTGCGCCGCAAAAATACTTGCGGGGTGCGAAAACCTCGTGAGAGTGTTTATCTGCGCGCCTATGGAACAACGCCGCGCGAGGGTCGCCGCATCCTACGGCATAAGTCCCGCCGAGGCGGAAAAACTCATTAAAAAGAACGATAAAGCCCGCGCGGCGTATTACAAAAAGTACGCGGACGTGGAGTGGGGAAAGGTTGAAAATTACGACCTTTCGGTAAATACGAGAATAGGAACTTCCAAGGCGGCGGACATCATAGCCGATTACGTTAAAGAAGTTGTTAAATTCGATTAAAGATTAAATAAATTAGATGCGGCGTAGCGTTTTGTCGGCGTTACGCCGAAATACTTGATTATGCTTGAAAAATACGAATCCGCAATAGATAAAATAAGAAGAATAGACGACTTAAAGGACGAATTAAAGACTTTAAAGGGCGAAAACGGTAAAATTTCGTCTTCGACGGCGGTCTACCGCAAAAAGAACGACTGGCGCGAGAAAAACCAAAACGACGCGGCGATAAAATCGCTTAACGAACGCCGTTATGCCGTTTCCAAACGCGAGGCTCTTATTCGCGCCGAGATAAAATCGCTCAAAGCCGAAGTCTACGATATACTGTCGGAATGTTTTGCCGAGGCGGCTACCGAGGAACACCGCGCCAAAATCCGCGAGGCGTGTCTGTACGCCTCCGACGGAGTCGCGCTCATTTCCCAAACGGGGCGCACCCCCGCGGCTTTCGGTAAATGCAAAATAGTGGGCAAGCGCGCCACTCGCGACAGAAATCTTAACGGCAAAGTCGAAAAAGTCTTGCGCGCGGGTATTAAAAACACCTCGGGCAAGTTTTTGATTTTGCCCGAAATAGTTGTCTACTATTACGACGAAAGCGTTGCGGAAGGCGAGTATACGGTAGTAAACGAATACTATCCGTCCGTGCGCAATCAAAAAAACGCGTATTCGCAAACTCAAACGACCGAATATAAGGGCGAACCCTCGCACGCGCTTGAAGTCGTCCGTGGTAAATTCGCCTGCAAACAATCGGTAATCGCGCTGCTTTGCGCGCTCGTATATTTCGGGTTTTATCTTTGGGGAACGCTCATCGGCGTTGCGGAAGGCGTAAAAACCAAGATAGTAAGGTACGCCGCGGCGTATTTCCTTATCGTAATAGCGTCGGTTTACGCTTGTTGCAAAAACAAAAAATCGGTCGTAACGGACGGAACGTTTGCGTTGTTCTCGCTTTACGCGGGCGCGCTCACAGCGTTTACGCTCGTGTTCAGTAAAATTCCGCTTTACTCGTTCGCTATGCCGCTTGCAATGCTGCTCGGCGGAATAGTATCGCTCGCGCTTGCTCCGCAGGCGAAAAGCGAAAAATCTTCGCCCGTAAGAGCGGTTATCGCCGCGGGAGTCGGCGTCGTCGCGGGGCTTTTCGTTTCTACGCTTTATAGTAAGGAACTCGTTTATTTCGCGTATTCGGCGTTCGGCGCGGTCGCGTTAATCGGCATTATAGTTTCGATTTATTCTGCCGTTACCAAAAATAAAAATTCGGCTTACGCGCTTGCTTTCTGCTCGGCGTTTTGCCTTTCGGCGGCGATGCTCGCCGTGTGGCAGTGCGCAGTCGCTCTGGGCGTGTGCGCGGCTATATTCGCTTATTTTGCTATAAGGAGAAACGACTATGTATAAGGCGATTATAACCGATTTCGACGGAACGCTCGCCCGTAAAGACAAGGGCGTTTGCGAATATAATATTCAAGCGATTTGCGAGGCGATAGAAAAAGGCTTTAAGTTTGCCCTTTGCACGGGCAGGACTACCGCCTCTATTATGAAAATGTTAAAACCGTTGCCGTTCAAGCCGCTCGTAGGCTCGTTTAACGGCGGCGAAATTACTAATTCGCTCACGGGCGAAAAGATTTATTCCAACGCGCTCACGGTTGAGGAGTGTGCGCCGCTTATAGATTATTGCTTAAAGCGCGGACTTAATTGTCAGATTTACGACGACGAAAACGCGTACTGCGTGCGCGCCACTCGTCTTACCGAGTTTTACGAAAAGACCTGCGCTTGTCCCGATTACGCCGTGGACGATATAAAAGCCGAGATGGTAAAGTTGGGTAAAACGCCTAAATTTATGATTATAGACGAACCCGAAACCGTTGACGCCCGTCTGCCCGAGATACTTAAAGAATTCGGCGGCAAATACGAGGTCGCCCGCAGTTTTCGCGGACTCGTAGATTTCACCCCCAAAGGCAATAATAAAGGGTTGGTCGTAACCGAACTTTGCAAGATTTGGGGAATAGACGAGAGCGAGTGCATAGCGATAGGCGACGAATTCAACGATATTCCTATGCTTAAAAAGGCGGGATTAGGCGCGGCGGTTGCCACCGCGCAGGACGGCGTGAAAGCCGCCGCCGACTACGTTACCGTGCGGGATAACGACGAGGGCGCGGTAGGCGAGGTTATAAGGAAATTTCTTTTATGCGAATAAGACTTAACGAGGATAAAGAGGTCGTAAAAACCATTCGGGAAGGACTTATTGCCAAAGGCGGGTATTGTCCTTGCAGGGTAGGCAAACGCCCCGAGTACAAGTGTATGTGCGAAGAATTCCGCGCGCAGATAGCCGACCCGAATTTCGAGGGTTACTGCCATTGCGGACTGTTTTATAAAGAAAAGTAAGTCGCCGACGTATCCGCCGAACAACGGACGGCGCATATACTTTTCACTTATGACGTCTTTTTTATACGTCATTCTGAACGGTAGTGAAGAATCCCACCGAAGAACTGACGGGCATATACTTACCACTTTGGTCGTGGGATATTTCGCTTACGCTCAATATGACGTGCTTTTTTTATTTGTCTTCGCTTTCCTCGCAATGACAAATAAATCGCTTCCACCTTCGGGGTAAACTTTCCCGATGAAACGGGAAAGGTGGCAGGCGCAGCCTGACGAAAAGGGGGCGTCCCCGCCGAGGGGAAGTGGCGCGCAGCGCCGATAGGGGATAGATTTTCGTAAACGCCGTAAGGCAAAGTAAAAAACACGCCCCGAAGCCGAAAGGCTTCGGGGCGTGTGCTCATATTATTTAATTTATACGGTTTTGTTAAGGTCTTCGTGGCAATCCAAAAACGGATCGTCGTCGCCCGTAGGAGCGTCGGCGGGTTTGTTATCGACCTTTTTAAGTTCCGAGCAACCCTTAAACGCGCATTTGTTTAATTTAACGCCGTTTGCGTTTAAAGTTACGCGGGTAATGGCGGTGCAACCGTTAAACGCATATTCGCCTATTGCGGTGGCATCGAGTAATTTTACGGGATGCTCTTTAACGGTGCTTTCTTTGCCGAGCGAGGTGCAACCGTCGAACGCGTGCGCGCCGATAGTTTTAACACCCGTAAAATCGACTTCCGTCAAAGCGGTGCAGCCGTTAAACGCGTACTTACCTACTTCGGTAACGTTCTTCAAAGAATATTCCTTAACGGAAGTGCAGCCGCTGAAAGTGTAATCTTCTATCTTCGCGATACTGCCGCTCAAAGTTATCGTTTCCAAAGTAGTGCAACCGTAAAACGCATAGGCGGGTACGGAGTAACTTTCTTTCGCAGCCGAAGTAAGAGTGTGTTTGGTAAATTCTTCGGTTTCTTCAAAAGCGTCGTATTCCTCTTTGGTGAGGTAGTAGTTTTTGTTATTCTTTACGTCGTGCTTGTAATATACGGTTTCGCCTTCTTCCGACTTGTTGTCGCCAGTTATAACCGCGGTTTTAAGCGTGGTAGGTATATAATAGGTCGCCGTGGAAGAAGTACCTTCGTTGTACTGTTGAGTGCAGGAAGTAAGTCCGTCGCCCTCGCTCGTGCCGAAGATATAACCGAAAGATTTGTTTCCGTTTACCGCGCCGACTTTCTCGCCCGTGAAAGGAAGAGTTATCTTTTCAAGCGAAGTAAGGTTGGAAAACGCACCGGCGGCGATTTTTTCTACCGAAGAAGGAACGGTTATTTCCTTTATGAAAGTAAGTCCCGAAACGGCGGAAGCGGCGATTTCCTTAACGGGTTTTGCTTCCGATTCTCCGTCGGCTTTGTATTCGCTTGCCACCGTGAAAGTGCGCACGGTTTCCGCGGTATAGTCGTTATTGCCGTTCTGCTTGTTGAAAAGCGCGGCAAGAGCGGCGTAGTCGTTTTTGTTGGCGAGTTTTTGCGCCTCGTCCGAAACGGTGTAGCCCGTAAGAACGTAATAAACGTCGTTTTCGTCGTCCTCGTTGAGTTCGTATTTAATAGTGAAAGCCTGTTCCTCGGTGGCTTCGCCCGTTTTACCCGAGCAGGCCACCGTTCCGAAGGCTACCGTCGCCGTGAGAAAAGTCGCGGCTAAAAGTCCTAAAATTTTCTTCATGTTTAACTCCGCGGTATTAAAGCAATACCCATTTAAAATTAAAGTCTTAATAATTTTAGCATTAAACGCAGGTTTTGTCAATATATTTTACGCTCGTATACGCGCGAGGAAACGAAAATTTAATAAAATTTCGCCTTTACGGCGGCTTTCAATACGAATTTTTGTAAAATCGGTTGACTTAACGGCATAAAAGTGATAGTATATGCGGGCATATTCTTTTGCCGCAAAAAAAAACGAGGGCGGCAAAGCGAGGGTGTAATTATGGACTTTATGTTCTTCGCGCAAAGCGCGCTTATGGGGGTAGGACTCGCGATGGACGCGTTCTCGGTTTCGCTTGCCAACGGCTTGCACGAACCGACTATGCCAAAACGCAAAACCGCAATTATAGCGGGGACTTTCGGACTTTTCCAATGGGCGATGCCGCTTATAGGGTGGTTGCTCGTAAAAACCGTGGTGCAATGGTTTTCCTCGGCGGAAGTTATCATACCGTATATCGCGCTCGCATTGCTCGGCTTTATCGGCGTTAAAATGATAGTCGAGGGGGTAAAAAACGGAAATTCCGACGACGAAGGCTCAACCGTAAAAACGGGAATAGTATCTTTGCTCGTTCAGGGCGTCGCCACCTCTATCGACGCGCTTTCGGTAGGCTTTGCGATAGAGTCTTACGCGTTTTTGGAGGCTTTCGTTTATTCGGCGATAATAGCGGTCGTAACCTTTATTATCTGCGTTATAGGCGTGTTTTTGGGTAAAAAATTCGGTATGCGCTTTAAAGGCAAAGCGACTATCGTCGGCGGAATTATCCTCGTCCTTATCGGACTCGAAATCTTTATAAAAGGCGTGTTCTTTTAATTTAAATATTGCGTTTACTTAAGGTCGTGGTTTCTTCGTATTCCGCGACCGTTTTTTATTTAAATATACGAAAATTCCGACAGTCTGTTGACAAGTGGTTAACTGTGTGGTAAAATTTGGTAAAGGGGTGTTTCCGACGTTTAAAATTTCTTGCTAAAAGATTGATTTTTTAGGGCAGAGGGTTACGTTTGCTTTATTTGGAACAAAAAATAATTTAAAGGGGGAACGATTTGTTGAAGAAGTCTAAAAAATTATATCGCAGTATGGTTGTGTTTGTGGCGGCGTTGATTATTATTCTAATTATCGTCGGAGTGATTTGTTACGTTTTTATTCCTCGACGATTAGCGAATATCGTTCCTGCGGATAACGTCAGCGAAATATATTACTATTACGACGACGGTACTCGTATTTCGTTGAGCGAATTGCAACAAAATGAGTTAAAGACCGATTTACTTGAAATGAAATATTATATCGACGTTAATCCGCCGCAAAAGGCAGTACCCTATTGTTGGCTGTGCATAGTGTACGGCGATAGTTCGGTTATCAAGTTATCGGGACAAAAAATTATCAAAGAAAAGGACGGGAAATCCTACTTTTATAATATACGTTTGTTGTCAAAGCGGGGTATATATCGTTTTTGTCCGGAAGGGGAATGGTAATATAAAAATTTGCTAATTTTGCATAACTCGAAGGAAAGGCTTTGTTTTGTTGGGAAGAGCAAAACAAAGCCTTTCTTTCGTATAAAGATTTTTCTTCTGAAAACGGTCGTTTGTCGCTTGATATGCGTTAATTTTACTCGGGGCGTAATTTTTTATTAAAAAAACGCGCGATTTTGCAAAAATTGCCGTTTACGGGCGTAAATCGCTTGAAAAATTTATCAAAATGTAATACAATATAAGACGGATAAAATTTTAGGACGAATTTTTTATTATTCGCCTTTCAGGAGGAACTCTTTAATGGAAAAAAAGAAGTACGTCTATCTGTTTACCGAGGGTAACGCTAAAATGCGCGAACTCTTGGGCGGCAAGGGCGCAAACCTCGCGGAAATGACCAACATCGGTTTACCCGTTCCGCAAGGTTTCACTATCACGACCGAGGCTTGTACTCAATATTACGAGGACGGCAGAAAAATCAACGCGGATATTCAAGCCGAAATTATGGAATACATCGAAAAGATGGAAAAAATCACCGGTAAGAAATTCGGCGATCTCGAAAACCCGTTGCTCGTTTCCGTGCGCTCGGGCGCAAGAGCGTCTATGCCCGGTATGATGGATACCATTCTTAACCTCGGTCTTAACGAAGAGGTCGTAGAAGTTATCGCTAAAAAGTCGGGTAATCCGAGATGGGCGTGGGACTGCTACAGAAGATTTATTCAGATGTTCTCCGACGTTGTTATGGAAGTCGGCAAGAAATATTTTGAAAAACTTATCGACGAAATGAAGGAGAAAAAGGGCGTTACCCTCGACGTAGAACTCGACGCAAACGACCTTAAAACTCTTGCTAATCAATTTAAAGCCGAGTATAAAAAACAACTCGGAAAGGATTTCCCCTCCGACCCGAAGGAACAACTCTTCGAGGCTATCAAAGCCGTGTTCAGAAGTTGGGATAACCCCCGCGCAAACGTGTACAGAATGGATCACGACATTCCGTACAGTTGGGGTACAGCCGTAAACGTTCAGATGATGGCGTTCGGCAATATGGGCGACAACTGCGGCACGGGCGTTGCGTTCACTCGTAACCCCGCTACCGGCGAAAAGGGTCTTATGGGCGAATTTTTGACCAACGCGCAAGGCGAGGACGTCGTTGCGGGCGTAAGAACCCCGATGCCTATCGCTAAAATGGCGGAGGTTTTCCCCGACGTTTATAAACAATTCCAGGAAGTTTGCAAAATTCTCGAAAACCATTACAGAGATATGCAGGATATGGAGTTCACCGTTGAAAACGAGAAACTCTATATGTTGCAGACGAGAAACGGTAAGCGTACCGCCGCGGCTGCTATCAAGATCGCGTGCGACCTTATCGACGAGGGTATGATTACCGAGCAAGAGGCTCTTATGCAAATAGACGCCAAGTCGCTCGATATGCTCCTTCACCCCACTTTCGACGCAAAGGCTTTGAAAGACGCCGACAAGAACAACGTCGTAGGCAAGGGTATAGCGGCATCGCCCGGAGCGGCTGCAGGTACGGTAGTATTCACCGCCGAGGACGCCGCAAGAGAAGGCAAAGCGGGTAAAAAGGTAATTCTCGTAAGACTCGAAACTTCGCCCGAAGATATCGAGGGTATGAAGTACGCTCAAGGTATTCTTACCGTAAGAGGCGGACAAACTTCTCACGCCGCCGTAGTTGCAAGAGGTATGGGTACTTGCTGCGTTTCGGGTTGCGGCGAAATCAAAATGCACGAGGAAGAAAAGTATTTTGAACTCGCAGGCAAGACTTTCCGCGAGGGCAGCGAACTTTCGCTCGACGGTTCTACGGGTAACATCTACGACGTAATAATCAAGACCGTTCCCGCCGATCCGAGCAGCGGTTACTTCGGCAGAATAATGAAACTTGCGGATAAGTATAAGGCGCTCGGCGTAAGAGCCAACGCGGATACTCCCGCCGACGCGGAAAGAGCCGAACAACTCGGCGCGACCGGTATCGGTCTTTGCCGTACCGAGCATATGTTCTTCGGTCCGGGCAGAATTGATAAGTTCCGCGAAATGATTTGCTCCGAAACCGTTGAAGAAAGAACCGCCGCGCTCGACAAAATCGAGCCGATGCAACAAGCGGACTTTGAAGGACTTATGGAGGCTCTTAAGGGAATGCCCGTTACCATTCGTTTCCTCGACCCGCCGCTCCACGAATTCGTTCCCACCGAGGAAGCGGATATCGAATTGCTTGCAAAGTCCACCGGTAAGACGGTTAAACAGATAAAGGAAATTTGCGATTCGCTCCACGAATTCAACCCGATGATGGGACACCGTGGCTGCCGTCTTGCGGTTACTTACCCCGAAATAGCGGTAATGCAAACCAAAGCGGTTATCAAGGCCGCAATCGCCGTTCAGAAACGCCACCCCGACTGGAAGGTCGTTCCCGAAATTATGATTCCGCTCGTAGGAGAGGTTAAGGAACTTGCTTACTGCAAGAAGACCGTCGTTGAAACCGCAGACGCCGTTATCAAGGCTGCGGGCGTAGACCTTAAATACGAAGTAGGTACTATGATAGAGATTCCGAGAGCGGCTCTTACCGCCGACGAAATCGCTAAAGAGGCGGAATTCTTCTGCTTCGGTACTAACGATTTAACTCAGATGACTTTCGGATTCTCGAGAGACGACGCGGGTAAATTCTTACCCTCGTATTACGCCGCGAAGATATACGAAAGCGATCCGTTTGCCCGTCTTGATACGGTAGGCGTAGGCAAACTTATGGATATGGCGGTTAAGTTGGGACACGCTACCCGTAAAGACATTCACTGCGGAATTTGCGGTGAACACGGCGGCGATCCTTCGAGTATCGAATTCTGCCATGCTATCGGTCTTGACTACGTATCGTGTTCGCCCTTCCGCGTTCCGATCGCGCGTCTTGCCGCCGCCCAGGCTAACATCCGTAATCCGAGGGCGTAAGCTTTTGGCGGAAAACGGTTAAATTCCGGCA
>CAVLAV010000019.1:0-1279 GCA_963660735.1 bacterium | reverse complement strand
TCAAATTACTGATAGACAGGGAGATGAAGAGCAAAGAACTCGCCGCGCTCGCTCATATAAGCCCCGCAACGCTTGCAAAAATGAAAAAAGACGGCGTTTCCGTAAATTCCGACGTGCTTATAAAAATCTGCACGGCGTTAGGTTGTACGCTTGACGATATCGTCGAAATCGTGGACGACGAAAAATAATTGCCAAAATTAAGAAAAATTTTTTAATCATGACCGTAATTGTCATGTTTTGTATGATAAAATCAAAGTGATTTTATTAAAAACCAAATAAACCCAACTGAAGAGGAACTATTATGGCTGTTAAAATTGAGAATACGCCTTCTCCTAGCGTTTTAATGAATTCTATGAGATCAATCGGATACACTTTTAAAACTGCTTTGGCGGATATTGTTGATAATTCTATATCAGCTTGTGCAAAGAATGTATATATTGAAATTCCAATTAATGACGATGACTTAAATGTGACAATTCTTGATGACGGGAAAGGAATGTCCCGGGATGATTTATTCAATGCAATGAAATATGGTAGCGACAGAGAATACTCGTCTTCCGACTTGGGTAGATTTGGTTTGGGACTGAAATCGGCTTCACTGTCACAATGCCGTGTTTTAACCGTTATATCCAAGAATAATGCTGAAATTTCAGCATTTCAGTGGGATCTTGATTCTGTTATTAATGATCCTGAAAAAAGATGGCAGTGTCTTGAACTTGAGTATGAAGAAATAGTATCTGTGCCTTGTTTTGAAAAATTGTCAAAGATGCCGATGGGAACTTTGGTAGTTTGGCAAAATTTTGATATTGCATATAAGAAAAACAGTGGAAGGGTTAGAGAGTACCTGTCTGATGAAATGGCGGAGGCAGAGAAACACTTACGTTTGGTTTTTCATAGATTTTTAGCAAATAAATTTAAGCCGTTCAAAATTTATGTGAATAACGACGCATTGGAACCATTTGATCCGTTTTTAGAAGACCATCCGAAAACTGATTCAAAGAAGATAAGTGAAATCACGATTGAAGGCGAAACAATTAAGATTCAACCTTTTATTCTTCCGCATATGACGGATCTTTCCGATAAAGACATTAATAAACTTGGCGGAATTGATGCCTTGCGTAATGATCAGGGTTTTTACATATATCGTAATGATCGATTAATTATTTACGGTAAGTGGTTTCGTCTTTCTTCATCAAGCGTTAGTCCGGAATTATTGAAATACGGGAGACTAACTATTAAAAGTCAAGCAAAAAAGCAATGTTAAGAAAGAAATTTTCCA
>CAVLAV010000018.1:3290-14580 GCA_963660735.1 bacterium | reverse complement strand
ATTTTCGGCTTGATAGCGTTTACGTTAAAAAGTTGTTTGTCGGTTGCGGGTGCGTACATTTTTTGCGCGCTCGTAATATTACTTTGCTTGCTTTTGACTTTTAAGGAACTCATATTCCGCAATAAAAAGACTGCAAGTACGGGTGAAGACGCCAAGTTGGCAGGCGATAAACAAAACGCCGACGGCGAGGCTGCCACGCCTGCGGACGGTATGAAAAGCGGCGTTTACGCGTCCTCCGCGCCGAGAAAACGCTCCTTGATAGTCGGCGATAATCGGTTCGATTTAAAAACCGCAAGCGATTATTCGGCGATAAACGCGCGCAAACGCAGCGAAGAGATTTTGGATAAAAGTAGCGGATATACCGACGAAAAACCGACTTCTTCGGTTTACAGCGACGAATATAATCGCGGTTACGGGGAAAGCGAGTACGCTAAAACGCCGCGCAGGATAAATCCCGACAGCACAATAGGCGATTACAGCGACTATGATAAGGCGCAGTACGGCGACGTGTCGCCGAGGAACGAAAAAGTCGAATATCCTTCGGACGACGCGGACGAGCCGATAGAAAACGTATATATTCCCGAAAATTATAAAGACGCCGTTAAAAAAATGAATCCCGACACTTCCGACGCTTACGGTTCGGATATAGAAAGGGAAATCGAGTCGGAAATATTGAACGGCGTAAACGTGGACGCGTCCGACTCCGAAATAGTAGACGTGTCGGGCGGTTTCGGCGATTCTCACGAAGAAAGACCGAGCGCGCCTTCTACGGAAGATTTGTTAAGACCGCGGCGAGAGTTCGTTCGTAAGCCCGAGGCGGTTAAGCCCGAGCCCAAGGAAACGCCCAAAATAAGACCGATAGTGCCGAGCGGCGAAGAGTCCGATTCGGATGAGGGCAATCCTTACGATGAAATGCCGCTCGATTTTAAATACAATCCTCCTCCGCTCGATTTGTTTAAATCGTACAAGAGCGTGGAAGATTACGGCAAAATAGAGTATTTCAAGCAGGAAAAGGCTACTACGATAATGAATACGCTCAAAGTTTTGGGCGGCGTAAACGTGAGGGTTGAAAATATCGTTCACGGACCTACGATTACGCGTTTCGATCTCGCCATACCCGACGACGTGTCCATTAAGAACATAATGAAATACGCCGACGACTTGAAGTTGAGATTGAGAACGGCAAGCGAAATTCGTTTTGCGACTATACCTAAAACTCCGTTTATCGGCGTTGAAGTTCCTAACGACGTAAAAAGCACCGTCGGACTCAGGGACGTGCTCGAAAGCGAGGTGTTCGTAAAAGCGAAGAGTTCATCTTTAACGTTTGCGATAGGTAAGGACATAGTTGGTAATCCCGTAGTTGCGGATATAACCAAGATGCCGCACTTGCTTATAGCGGGTTCTACCGGTACGGGTAAGAGCGTCGGACTCAACTCGCTCCTCGTGAGCCTTATGTACAAATACAGTCCGCAGGAACTGCGTTTTATAATCGTCGATCCCAAGCAAGTCGAATTTACGATTTTCGCAGGTATACCGCATATGTACTTTGACGAAATACTTTGCGACGCGCCCAAAACGGTGGCTATGCTTAACTGGGCGGTAAAGGAAATGGAGGACAGGTACACCAAACTCAAAAACGCGGTAGTAAGGAACATAGACGAGTACAACGATCAAATCGATCCTCGCAGAGAGAGAAAAATGCCGCGAATAGTCATAATAATCGACGAGTTTGCGGATTTGATGAGCGTTGAAAAGAAGAATATAGAAGATAAAATCGCGCGTATCGCTCAAAAGGCGAGGGCGGCGGGAATGTATCTTATTCTTGCGACTCAACGCCCCGACGTAAAGATTATAGAAGGTTCGATAAAGACCAACTTTACTTCGCGTATGGCGTTTAAAATGTCCAACGCGGTAGACTCGACCACGATACTCGGCGAGGCGGGTGCGGAAAAATTGCTCGGCGCGGGCGATCTTCTCTATAAAACGAGCACGATGACCAACGTGGAACGCGCACAGGGGGCGTTTATCAGTACCGAAGAAATCAAAAACGTGGTTAAATACATTAAAGACCACAATCGCAGTTACTTTAACGACGCGGCTTTACGCTCAATAACGAAAGAAAGTTCGCCGCAAGTCGAGAGCGTCAATGGTAAAGGCGGCGCGGCTGGCGGTTCTGCCGAGGGAATGCTTTCCGAAGATTATATCCGCGCGCTTAAAGTCGCGGTGCAGGTGGGTACTATTTCTATCTCGCTACTCCAACGAAAACTGTCTTTCGGCTATCCCAAAGCGGCTAAAATCGTGGACTGGATGACCGAAGAGGGTTACGTCGTTGCGAGTCAGGCGGGTAAACAAAAGCAAGTAACAATGACTATGGATGAATTCATAGAAAAATTCGGAGACGTATGATATTTCAACAAAAGAAAATAGGCGTAATTTCGCTCGGTTGCGACAAAAACAGGGTTGATACCGAAAAAATGTTGTCGCTGCTCGGGAAAGACGATTTAACGAGCGATATGAGCGAAGCGCAGATACTTATCGTAAACTCCTGTGCGTTTCTGGAAAGTTCGCGCAAAGAGGCGATTGACACCGTTCTGGAATGTAACGAATACCGCACGAACGGTAAACTCGAAAAACTCGTGCTTACGGGGTGCTTGCCGCAAAAGTTTATAAACGAACTTTACGACGAACTCACCGAAGTTGACGTGTTTTTAGGTACGAAAGACTACGCAAGGCTGCCCGAGGCAATAGAACGAGCGTATAACGGCGAGAGAGTTAATCTCGTAAACAGCGAAAAGACTTTTGAAACTACCGAAAGGGTAGTTACCACGCCCGTGCATTACGCGTACTTAAAGATTGCGGACGGATGCAACAATCATTGCACTTATTGCCTTATTCCGTCTATACGCGGAAAGTACCGCTCGGAAAAACTCGAAGACCTTGTGAACGAGGCGGAAAAACTCGGGCGCGTTACCGAACTTATACTTGTAGCGCAGGACGTAACGAGGTACGGCGAGGATCTTTACGGCAAACCGTCGCTTACTGAACTTATACGCAAACTCACCGCGCTTGACAATATCGGCTCGGTCAGGTTGTTGTATTGCTATCCCGATATGATTAGCGACGAACTTATCGAAGAACTTAAAACCAACGACAAACTTATAAAATATCTCGATATACCTTTGCAGCATTCCGACCCTGCGGTTTTAAAGCGAATGAATCGTAAAGGTACGGGTGAAGAGTATCTTGCGCTTATTGCTAAGTTAAGGAGAGAAGTTAAAGGTATTGCGTTGCGTTCTACGTTTATAATGGGTTTCCCGGGCGAAACCGAAAGTCAGTTTGAAAATCTCGAAGAATTTTTGAAAAAAGCAAAACTGAACAACGCTGGCTTTTTCGCTTATTCGCGAGAAGAGGGAACGGCGGCGTACAATCTCGACGGGCAAATTTCCGAAAGCGTTAAAAAGGCGAGGGTTAAAAAACTTTACGCTGTACAAAAAAAAGTTTCACGTGAAATTTTGTCGGATTTCGTCGGTAAGACTTTGGAGGTCATTGCGGACGGAATTGCCGACGACGGCGGAGGATTTGTGGGAAGAACCTATTTTTCAGCCCCCGAGATTGACGGAAAAGTTTACTTTACCGCGGACGGCGAAGTTATACAAGGCGAAAAATACCGCGTGCTTATAAAAAAGCGCGGAGATTACGATTTATACGGAGAGGCAGTAAAATGAATTTACCAAATAAACTTACTTTAACGAGAATAATACTTATACCGTTTTTTATCGCGGCGATATATATCCCGTTTACGGGGCATTATTTCGTCGCTTTGGCGATATTCGCTTTGGCGTCGCTTACGGACTTTTTCGACGGTAAAATCGCGAGAAAATATAATCTCGTAACCGATCTCGGAAAATTTCTCGACCCCATTGCGGATAAGGTTCTCGTTTTGTCTGCGCTCGTCGTTATGCTCGGCGATATAGATTTCAACGTGTTTTCGCATACGCTCGGCAATACGGGTATGATTTTGGGCGGCGTAGGCGTCGTTATAATACTTGCGCGCGAACTTACCATATCTTCGTTGCGTATGATGGCGGCTAAAAAGGGCATAGTCCTCGCCGCGGAATATATCGGCAAAGTAAAAACTTTCGTAACCGACGTAACGCTCGTCGTGTTTTTGCTTGCAGGCGCGGTTTATCCGCTTAATGCAAGCGTTGGCGACATAATCAATATAGTCGGTTTGGTAGGTTTTGCGATATCGGTTATACTGACTATCGTTTCGGGAATAAACTACCTCGTTAAAAACGCGGGTGTGTTTAAAGAGTAAGGTGCGTTTTTGTGAAAGACGATTTTAAACTTTTCGGTTTAAGTAAGTCCGAATTCGACGAAAAATGCGTATCCGTCGGGTTATCGGGTTTTACCGCAAGCGAAACGGGTGATATACTCGATTTAAAAGTTTCGTATGAAACGAATAATCGCGACGAAAATTACGATTTGGCAGTAAAGTCTTTTTTAAAAGTTTTCGGCAGTCGCGTTTACGCTTATAGGGACGTTTCGCTTAAAGAACAACTTTTCGATTTGCTTAAATTAAACGGCTGTAAAATTTCTACGGCGGAATCGTTTACTGGCGGAAACGTTGCGGCGACGATTATTTCCGTGCCGGGTGCGAGCGGAATTTTTTACGAGGGCATAGTCGCTTACGATTGCGACGCTAAAATGAAAAGGCTCGGGGTAAAAAGTCAGACGATTGCAAAATATAAGGCGGTATCCGCCGAGGTTGCCTGTGAAATGGCGGACGGACTGTTGAAAAGCGGAAAGTGCGATATAGCCGTTTCCACGACGGGACTAGCAGGGCCGCAAAGCGACGATTCGAGATTGCCCGTGGGCAGGTGTTATATAGGCGTTTCGTATTGCGGCGAAACGGAGGCTTTTGAATATAATTTCAAGGGCGACAGAAATACGGTAATAAAAAGCGGCGTGAACGCCGCGTTGTTTGAAGTTGTAAAAAATATTCAACGAGAGGTGAATTTATGTTAGAAGAAAAACAAAAGGCGTTGGATCTCGTACTTAAAGAGATAGAAAAACAGTACGGAAAAGGCGCGATAATGAAACTCGGTCAGGGTGCTGCGGATCAAACCATAGACGTAATTCCTACGGGTTGTCTTACGCTCGATCTTGCGCTCGGTATAGGCGGCGTTCCGCGCGGGAGAATTATAGAAATATACGGTCCGGAATCTTCGGGTAAAACGACCGTTGCTTTGCACGTGATTGCCGAAACGCAAAAAATGGGAGGTATAGCCGCTTTCGTGGATGCGGAACACGCGCTCGACCCCGTTTACGCCGCGAAACTCGGCGTTGATTTGGAAAATTTGTACGTTTCGCAACCCGATACGGGCGAGCAGGCGCTTGATATTACGGATAGCCTCGTAAGGAGCGGGGCGGTAGACTTGATAGTCGTAGACTCGGTCGCCGCGCTTACGCCCAAGGCAGAAATCGAAGGCGATATGGGTGATTCTCACGTCGGACTTCAGGCAAGACTTATGTCGCAGGCATTGCGTAAACTTACGGGTATAACCAACAAGTCCAAAACTTGCGTTATTTTCATTAACCAACTTCGCGAAAAGGTCGGCATTATGTTCGGTAATCCCGAGGTTACGCCCGGCGGTAAAGCGCTTAAATTTTACGCGAGTATTCGTATAGACGTAAGAAAAGCTGATGCGCTTAAAGACAGCGACGGTATGTTCGGTAACAGAACGAAAGCGAAAATAGTAAAAAATAAACTCGCTCCTCCGTTCAAGACTGCGGAATTCGATATAATTTACGGCGAGGGTATTTCGCAGACGGGTTGTATCGTGGATCTCGGCGTTGAGTTCGGTATACTCGAAAAGAGCGGTTCTTGGTTCTCGTATAAGGGCGAAAAAATCGCGCAGGGCAGGGATAAAGCCAAAGATTACTTAAAGGCTAACCCCGAAATAGAAAAAGAAATAGAAACTCAAATCCGCGAAGCGGCGGCTAAATCGAATACCAAAGCGGAATAATAAATGCGCGGTCGCTTTAAATCGTTAAAGCGACCGCGTAACAAGTTTAGCAATGCGTTTTTAGTCGTCGAACACGGCGACTTTCGTACAAAGCGCGGTTTCGGCGATTTTGCTTTCTTTGCCGTTTTTATCAATGCAAAGAACGTATTTGCCGTTGGTGAGTATTATTTCTTCGTCGCGGGCGAGGCAGTAGTCTATAACGCCGCGGCGAACGACTTTTTCCGACCCGTCGGGCGAGCGTCTGATAAGTTCCCACGAGCGCGGCGCATAACCCGCGTTTGCGTCTTTGTGTCTTAAGTTGTTTTTATATTCGTTTTCGGCGTTTATAAGGTTTCCTTCTATCAAGGTTTGGCGTTTGTTTCTATCTCTCGTTTTAGTGGGGTTAGTGCCGTCCCTTATAAATTTTTTACCCGTGAACGAAATCGTAAAACTTTCTAAAAAGTAATATACTGCCTGCAATAATCGCCACGGAATGAGTATTACGTCGAGCAAAATTCTCAATGGATTAGTTTTCGATTTTTCTTCGGGACGGCGAATATAGTATAGGTTGCCGTTTTCGTCGTCTTTGGGTTTTATGAACGAATAATCGGCGTCGGCAACTATTTCGGATATGACGCCCGTAAGTTTATCGTAAGAACAAATTTTGGCGGGCGAGTATTTTACGAATTCGCCTTGAGAGTTTCTTCCCGAGCCTTTGGTAGAAAATAATATTTCGTCGCCGTTGCGTTTGGAATATACAGCGTCGAGGTCTGCGCAATCGCCGTCGGTAAGAGTATAATAATCGTCGGTTTTAAAATCGTATTCGGTAAGGTGAGCGGTAACGAAATCGTTTTTCACGCAGGTTATAAATTTGGTTTTATTAGCGTTGGGGCACGCTCCGTCGAATACGAGATCTCGCGAATGAATTACGTGCGCCTCACCGAGTTTGTTGTCCGACAAATATTTGCGCATCACGCCCGAAATATCTTTCACGGTTACGGAGTAAATTACTTCGTCTTCGTTTAAAAAGTCGAGGGAGTTAAAGTAAGAGTAACCGTCGGGTTCATCGTCGTCAGGGCGTTCTTCGCCCATAAAGCGTGCGCCTTCGCCGTGATATTTCCAAGCGTAGTTGTCTTTGGTTCTGCGTTCCGCGGTTACGTAATTATTGTAAAAATCACAGGTATATTCTTTAATTTTGCCGTCTTTTACGGTTTTAAGCGACATTCGGTCGTTAAACAATATAGTTCTCATAAAATCATTTTATCACTATAAAAAGATTAAGTCAAGTAAACGGAGTTAAATATGTCGAGAGGTCAAAAAGCGGAAGAGTATTTTAAAAGCGGATATAATTGCGCGCAAGCGGTCGTTATGGCGTTTGCCGACGTGATAGGCGGCGATACGCAAGCCTATTTGCGACTTTCTTCGTCTTTCGGCGGTGGAATAGGCAGGTTGCGCGAGGTGTGCGGCGCGTTCAGCGGCAGTTGTATGGTTGCGGGGCTTTTGCACGGTTACGACGACGAAAACGGCGTTGATAAGGGATCGCATTACGCGTTGATACAACGTCTTGCATTAAAAAACAAGTTGCAAAACGGCTCGATAATATGTAAAGAATTGTTGGGTGCAACGGTCAATTTGTCGTCGGCAGACCCGTCGGTCAGAACGGCTGAATACGTTAAAAAACGCCCGTGCGCCGAACTTTGCCGCATTGCCGCAGATATTTTAGCCGAAGAGTTGGGTATTGACTAATGAAATCTCTTAAAGATTTGTATAAAATCGGTCGTGGACCGTCAAGTTCGCATACTATGGGACCCGAAAAAGCCTGTCGGATATTTTTAAAAAGGTATCCGCAAGCGGACGAATACGAGGCGACTTTACTCGGTTCGCTTTCGGCAACGGGTAAGGGGCATTTAACCGATGAGGTTATACGCGAAACTTTTGCTCCGAGCAAAGTTACGGTAATTTTCGGCGATACGGACGAGGGTAAACTGTTTCATCCCAACACTTTAATTTTAAAGGCAAAGTGGGGCGGTATCGTCGTAGGCGAAAGCGAGGTTTACAGCGTCGGTGGTGGAGAAATCGTTTTTAAAGGCGAATCGCCGAACGCCGCCGAGGAAATTTATCCCCATAAGACCTTTGAGGAAATTAAAGAATTTTGCATTGAAAACTCGCTTAAACTTTGGCAATACGCAGAGATTTTCGAGGGCGGAGAAATTTGGAATTTCTTGCAAAATATTTGGGATAATATGCAAAATTGCGTTTTGCGCGGTTTAAAAACCGACGGCGTTTTAAGCGGAGGACTTAACACTCGGCGCAAGGCAAAAATACTTTACGATCAGTACGTTTTGAACGAGGACGCCGAAACGCGCGAAAACAGGCTCGTATGCGCTTACGCTTACGCCGCGTCGGAAGAAAACGCGTCGGGCGGGGTTGTGGTTACCGCTCCTACTTGCGGTTCGTGCGGCGTATTGCCCGCCGTGTTTTACTATCTGAAAAACAAAAAGGACGTGCCCGACAAGGAAATTTTAAAGGGGCTTGCCACTGCGGGAATAATAGGTAACGTGGTAAAAACGAACGCGTCAATAAGCGGTGCGGAGTGCGGGTGTCAAGCCGAAGTCGGCGTTGCTTGCGCTATGGCGTCGGCGGCGATAGCGCAAATTAAAGGTATGTCGCTCGACCAAATCGAATATGCCGCCGAAATAGCGGTTGAACACCATTTGGGACTTACTTGCGACCCCGTTTGCGGTCTCGTGCAAATTCCGTGCATAGAGCGTAACGCCGTAGCCGCGTTGCGTGCGCTGAACGAAGTAACGCTTGCGTCGTTTTTGTCGGATACCCGCAAAATAACTTTCGATACCGCCGTAAAAACTATGTACGAAACGGGCAGAGATTTAAGAACGGGTTATCGCGAAACCGCAACAGGCGGTTTGGCTAAATTATATTCGGAGAAGTAAATGTATACCGTAATACTTAAAAAGAACGAAGAAAAAAGGTTATTGAACGGCTATCCGTGGGTGTTTGCCAACGAGGTCTATAAAGTCGAAGGCAAGGACGTGCAGGGCAGCGTTGCCGAGGTCAGGTCTTTCGACGGAAGATTCGTCGGCAAGGGATTTATTAACCACCACTCCAAAATACTCGTGAGAATGCTCACGCTGAAAAACGAAACCGTTGACGACGAGTTTTTCGCAAGGCGTATAGAGAGTGCGGTGAATTATCGCCGCGAACTCGGTTACGATAACAATTACAGGGCGGTTTTCGGTGAGTCCGACGGTTTGCCCGGTCTTATCGTCGATAAGTACGGCGATTATTTGTCCGTGCAGTTTTTGTCGCTCGGTATGGATATACGCCGACAAACGATTATAGATATACTCGTAAAGGAATTTTCTCCGAAAGGTATATACGAGCGCAGCGACGTTGCCGTGAGAGAAAAAGAGGGCCTGCAACAGCAAAAAGGTGCGATTTACGGCGAATTTTCGCCGAAAGTTACTATTATAGAAAACGGTTTAACTCTTGTCGTTGATTTGGAAAACGGACAAAAGACGGGATATTTTCTCGATCAGAAGGAAAACCGCGACGATTTGAAGTTTTACGTGAAAAACAAGACCGTACTCGATTGTTTTTGTAACGAAGGCGGTTTTTCGCTTTGCGCAAAAAAATACGGTGCGAAAAAAGTTACGGCGGTAGATATAAGCAAAACCGCGATAGATTTGGTAAAAGAAAACGCGTCGCTTAATAACCTCGAAATAGAAACCGAGGTTGCGGACGTTTTTGAAAAATTGCGTTCTTGCAGGAAAAACGGCGAAAAATTCGACGTAGTCGTACTCGATCCACCCGCGTTCACGAAGTCGTCGGATACCGTTAAAGAGGGATATAAAGGCTACAAAGACGTGAATATAAACGCCTTAAAAATTATAAACGAGGGCGGTTACCTTATAACTTGCAGTTGCTCGCAACACCTTACTTTACCTTTGTTTTTGCAGATGATTAAAGAGAGCGTTTTTGAAAGCGGCAGGCGCGCAAGGCTTGTGGAAATAAGAACGCAGGGTAAAGACCACGCCGTAAGCGTCGGGTATGACGAAAGTTTATATTTAAAAGTCGCTGTACTTAAAATTTATTAAAAATGTCGAAAACGAAAGAAGAAACGGGTAAAAAGAAAGTTTATTCTCCCGTGCGCAACGCGCTTTTATGGCTAAAAACGAATTTCGTCGCTTGTTTTATCGTCGCGTTTTGCGTAGTCGCGGCTTTGGTTGCGGGCATAGTAATAAACGGGAAGAAAGGTAAAATAGAAAAGTCGTTTGCTCCGAGCGAACGGGTGATTTCGACTTCCGTAAGCGAACTGAAAGATTTGGAAGTCGTTTTTATCGACGTGGGGCAAGGCGATTGTATCCTCGTTAAGTTCCCCGACGGGAAGAATATGCTTATCGACGGCGGGAGAAATTTTGCAACCGTTGAAAAGAAAATCGACGAGGCTTTAACCGTCGGCGGTAAAAAATTAAAAATCGACTATTGCGTGGCGACTCATCCCGACGCAGACCATGTAGGCTCGCTCGATTACGTATATAAAAATTACGAGGTAGGCTATTCGTTTCGTCCTTACGTAAAGTGCGAAACCGACGATTCGTATTTATCGGGTTTTAATACGGGCGTGAAACTCGATTGCGACGGCGAATACGCCGCGTATCTCGCGGCGGTGAAGGAAGAGGGAACGGGTTACGAATTTTTTACCGATTTAAGCGATTTTACAAACGAAATAGTTTATAACGGCAAAACTTATAGTTATAAAGTCGATTTCCTTATGCCTTACGCCAAGACTACGGACGGCTTTAAATCGTTTAAAGACGCTAACGATTTTTCCGCGATAATAAGGGTAACTTGTTACGGTAAATCGGTGCTGTTCTGCGGCGACGCCGAAACGGAAAACGTTGAAAATTTGCTTGTAAATTCTTATAAAATGAATTTGTCAGAGTTAAAAACCGACGTTATTAAAATCGCCCATCACGGCGGTGCGGGTTCGACTTCACCCAACTTTTTAAACGCCGTTTTGCCCGATTACGCAGTTCTTTCCTGCGGCGTTGCAAATAATTACGGACACCCCGCGCGCTCTATCTTGGATAGAATAACGACCGCGGATGCAAGAATATATCGCACCGATTTGCAAGGTAGCGTAACCTGCCGCGTAAACGCCGAAGGCGAAATAAAATTCTCCGTCGAATGCGATAAAAACGACGGGTTTTTACGCGATAACGGAGAAACGGTTAAAAGTAATCAATATTTTATAAACGCTA
>CAVLAV010000018.1:0-3280 GCA_963660735.1 bacterium | reverse complement strand
ACGCTAATAAGCGCGGCGAGGAGAATTGATAAATTCTTCCTCGCGATTTTTTATTCTGAATTAAAACTTAAATTCGAGTTTATATTCTTTTGAGAGTTTTAACGCCGCGTCGAACGGTTTACCGCTTTTAGAAGTAAATTTCAGTTTGTCCGTTTCGCCGCTTACAATAACTTTTTCGGCTTGTTTTTTCGTGATAGGGCAGCCTAAAATATTCAAATTTATTTTAAAGTCGCAATTCTCTCTGTCTTCGCAGTTATAGCCGTATCTTCCGCGAATAACGTTTTTGCCGCATTTGGGGCATTTGCCTATTATATCGCCGAAAAAGCCGTTTCCGTCCGCTTTATCGCGGTCGAAAACCTCGGAAATTTCGGTTTTTGCCATATCGACGCAATCGTTTACCGAGATTTCTCCTCGGTAAACCTTTTTTAACGCCTGACCGAGTTGGCTCGTTTTGTACTTGTCCATAGATATGTGCATATCGGACAGTTGTTCTATCAAAAATTTTCCGCCGTTTTCGATATAATAAACGTCTTTTTTAAGCGATATGTAGTTGCTTTTTTTTGCGTTGTCTATAATTCCCGTTCTCGTTGCCTCCGTTCCGAGTTCAAGTCCTTTAAAAATCGCTTTGTATTCCTCGTCGTCGTTTTCGTCGGACGATTTGTCGTCTTTAAACGGATTTTTAAGATAATTGTTAAGCGTTTCTATCGTGTAATGCTTGGGCGGGGTGGTTTGCTTTTCAACGGGTTGAAAGTTTACGGTTACCTCGTCGCCTTTTTCGAGTTTTGGCAACAGTTTGTCTTTTTTATCGCCGCCGTCGTACTTCGTCCAACCGGGTTGCAGTATGGAAGAGCCTTTTATTACGTAGTCCTCTTTTCCTCCGAGCGAAATGGTCAACTCGGAGCGTTCCGCAATGCAGTCCTCTGCACAGAACACTGCCGTAAAACGTCGTAAAATTGCAGAATATACGAGCGATTCTTCTTCCGACAGTTCGCCTTTCGTCGGTATTTTGTAAGTGGGCGTAAGGGCGGAGTGCGCCTCGATTTTGGAGTCGTCGAAAATATTTTTCTTGTCCTTAAACTCAACGTTGTAACCGAGATTTTTCACGTTGGAAATTATCGTTTTGAATTTGTCTTTTTCGTTGGTCGCAAGGTACTCGGTGTTGGTCCTCGGATAACTTATAAAACCGCGTTCGTACAGTTTTTGCGCAACGGCAAGGCTCGTTTCCATAGGCGTTTTATATTTTTTGCCGAGATAATTTTGCAGTTTTGTAAGCGAGTAGAGTTTCCCTGCGGAAACGACTTCCTTTTTGGACTTTTTGTCCGTAACTATCGCTTTTAACGCGTTCATCCGTTCGCAACAAATTTCCGCCTTGCGTTTTTCGTCTTTTGAAAATTTGTATTTTGAAACGAGTTCGACTTTTTCGCCGTTGGTTTCGGCGTTGCTTACCAGGGCGTAATAAATTTCGGGTTTGAAATTTTCTATTTCGCGGTCGCGGTCGTAAACGGCTTTGACGATAGGTACGATAACTCTGCCGACGCGCAACAAAGTTCCCGATTTAAGCGACGCAAAGCGGGTAAGGTTTACGCCGTAAAGCCAGTCTATATAAGTGCGGGAAAAACCTTCGTTTGCGAGATCGTCGTAAAATTTTTCCTCTTTCATTTCGGCAAGAGCCTTCGCCACCGTTTGCGGCGTTTGGTCGGGCAGCCATAATCTCAATAACTTTTTAGGAGTTTTCAGCGCGTTTTCTATGCAAAGGCGTATGATTATTTCTCCTTCTCTGTCCGAGTCGCCCGCGTTTACTATCGCCGTAACGTCGTCGCGGTTTAATATAGCCGAAATTACGCCGAATTGTTTTTTAACGCCTTCGTCCACGCTTCCGTCGCTTTGGTTTTTAAGTTTGAACTTAAAAGTTTCGGGATAACAGGGCAGAGAATTCATATTCCATTTGCGTTTTTCGCCGCTTTCGCCCGTGTAGTCTTCCACGTCGCAAAGCGAAAACAAATGCCCGAAAGCGTAGGTTACTATATACTCGGAATTTTCGTAATATCCGTTTTTTTTCGTCATTTTGCCTATGCCTTCCACAATGTTCCTCGCAAGGCTCGGCTTTTCGGCTATAATCGCTATCATACCTACGTATTATAGCCGTTTTCGGCTTAAAAGTCAACTCGCTTTAGACTAAAAATCATTGCATTATATAATGTTAAACACGAAAAAAATAAATAAAAATTTTTCTCGAAAATGATATAAATTTATTTGACAAGAGGTATAAGAGTGGGTTATAATAGGGGTGTAAATTGAATAGCGATTGCCAGTATAAATTTGAATATGACGGCTCAAACGTTTCTACCGCACGCCGAAAAAGATGCGACTACTGAAGGTCTTTTGCTCAACCGATTAAAGTTGGGCGGGCTACGCGTTTTATTGGCAAGCAGGTTTTTTTGAAAACCTGTTTTTTGTTTTTCGATTTTACTTACGGAGTACGTATGAAAGCGCTTGAAGAAAAGATTTTAAAAGAAGGAAAAATACTCGACGGAAACGTCTTGAAAGTGGGTAGTTTCCTTAATCAAAGACTCGACGTCAAGTTCCTTATGGAAATGGCGGACGAAGTCGCACGCCTTTTCGACGGTGAAAAAATCGACAAAGTGCTTACGGTCGAGGCGTCGGGTATACCTTTTGCGGTATGCGTGGCGCATAAGTTGGGCGTTCCCGCGGTGTATGCGAAAAAAGGCGGGGCAAACAACGTTTCGGGCGACGTGTATTCCGCCGAAATTTACAGTTACACGCACAAAAAGAGCAATATAGTAATAGTCGGCAAGGATTATCTCGCAAGCGGCGAGAATATTTTGATTGCGGACGATTTTCTTGCTAACGGCGCGGCTTTAAAGGGTCTTATAAGTATAGTCGAACAGTCGGGCGCTCGCGTTGCGGGTTGCGCTATCGCTATCGAAAAAGGCTTCCAACACGGCGGCGACAATTTAAGAGGGGAAGGTTATAGAGTTGAATCGCTTGCGATTATCGACGAAATGAATTCCCAAGGTATAAAATTCCGAGGGTGAACGCTTTGCGCCTTGGACTTTTTTAATTTTGAATGTAATTTTTATTACATATATTAAATTTTTTAGCCTTTGTAGAGGCGAAGGAGAAGTTTTATGAAAAAACTTTTGGCTCTTTTACTTACCGCGGTCGTTTCCGTCGGTGCAACGGCAACTTTAGCAAGTTGTAACAAAACTGCAGAAAAGCCCTTTATCGGTCTTATCACGTTGCACGATGGAAACTCGAC
>CAVLAV010000017.1:0-14644 GCA_963660735.1 bacterium | reverse complement strand
TTCCTATTTGAACGGGCGGATCTGTTTTATCTTTTTCGTTGCCTAAATATATCAATGCAACGCCATCGGGACGATACATGCGCAGCCGCATAACGGACGATTCGGTTATCGTTACCTCTTCTTCAAAATCAAACTGCTTCGAAGCCCAACTGCCCGTCAGTTTCACCGCACCGTTGCCAAACGCTTTATTACCGGACTTGTCAACGGGAAGATCGGTTTTTACAAACTCGATTTCGGCTTGGCTGAAGAATATAGTGCCCGACGAAAGACTATTTGTGAAATTGTCGTCCGCGTCGTTTACATACTTCGCGTCAACGCGGATAGGCTCATCCGGCATTGTAAACTTATTGCTATCGATTTTAATGCCGTTTACCGTGTAATATTTCAGCGTCCGCGAAGTTGACGTTGCATATTCGAGCGGAACAACTTCGCCGTATTTGTATTCTTTGCTTTTAACCAAAAAATTCTCGGAATAAAAATCAACAAAATACTTGCCGTAAACATGCAGTTCCTGCGTAAAGGAATAATTCTCTCCGCCAACGGTACAATCTACAGTGATAACAATGTCGCCGTTTTTATTCGCCGTCAATTTACTTCCCGAAATCGTTGCCACTTCTTCGTCGGACGACGTATAAGTAACGCTGTATTCCGTTATCGGTTTACGATCTTTCATCACCGAAACGGCAAGGTCTACCTCGTCGCCTTGTATAATCGTTTTAGTGGCAAAATCGGGACTTACCAAAACGCCTTCCGAATAAACGGTTACTTTGATTTTCGCCTCGCCGCCGACGTTTCTGTATTCCGCTTTTGCGGTTATCTCCGTTTCACCTGCCGCCACGCCCGTTATAACGCCCGATTCGTTCACGCTCGCCACGCTCGGATCGGCGCTTTCCCACGTAGGCGTAACCGATTGCAAAATCACGCTGCCGTACTTTACGACCGCATTTGCCGAAACGAAGTCGCCCGCATAAAGCGACACAGAATTTCTGTCGAGCGACACGGACAACAAACTTTTTGTTTCGTTGCTCGTAACGGTTACATTGCACAGCGCGCTCGCGCCCGCGTCCGTCTTTGCCTTGATAACGGCGCTGCCTTCGGAAACCCCCTTAACTAAGCCGTTCTCGTTTACCGTAGCGATCAAATCGTTGTTAGACGACCATGTAAGCGACGGGGAACTGCCGTCGGAAGCCGAGATCACAAGTTGCAATTCTTCGCCCGCCGAAACGTCGACGTTTCTTTCGCTGAAAGAAATGGTGATTTCTTCATTTGTTTTGCCTCCGTTGCTATCGGAGTCCGCATCGTTTTTCTTGCAGCCGCCGAACGACGTAAGAAGAAAAAGCGCGCATAACAGACTCAACGTTATTTTTCGTAAAACTTTATTTCTCACTTTTACCGACCTCGCATATATAAAATGATTAAATGTTTCGTATTACTTTTTGTTTGAATTACTTTCGAAGTGAATCGAATATGCCGGAGCATGATCCGTTGTTTTCTTTGTAATCGAGAATCTGAAACTTAGAGGTATATTTATTAAACTCATCGACAAGCTCGTTTACTTCCGCCTGCGAATAATCAAGACGATAATTCAGAAGTTTCGTATATATAACCGTAAGCTCCAGACGTTTGATTCTCGAATGAAGCGTTTCGTATAAACTCGGATCTTCCGCTTTATAATGTTCTATGTTCGCATACGCTTCGTCAAAGATTTTATCCATAGCGGAAACAACAGATTCCGTCCATATTTTTTTGTTGCCTATATCCGCATAAATATCCTTGAACTCCATTTCGAGAAGTTTTTCGCTCTGTTCGTAACGCATTCTCGTAAAGTCGTAATACTTGCGTACCGCCGTTGCCGCGTCTTTATAATAACCTGCCATAAATTCGTTGACTAAATCGTCATACGACAAATCGATATTCCACATCAACTTCGATTCTACAAATATGCGCATTTCCTGGAAAGTGCATTGATTCGTCCATACCGCGCCCTGCGAATAAATGTAGTTTACTCCGTTTGCGGAATAGGTCTTTAATTGTTCCTGAAACGTGCCGAAGTTATTGAAGTTATAGAAGTAGTAGTGGAAGTTAGTATCGTAACTATACACGATAACTCTGTTTTCTCCGCCGAGAAGTTTATACCAGCCCTTTAAATTTTTCAATATATCTTCGTTTTCAACGTCTTCGAGCGTATGTGAATAATTCGTTTCGATAGGCGTGAAATAGACATAAAGTTTATCGTCGGGTATTACCTTTTCGCTGAAAGCGACTTCGTTCCCTTCGCTTCCGCTTACGGGCGGCACAAGCGCGTCGTAATACGCAAACATTACGTATCTTAAATCACGCCCGTCGGGATAATCGCGCTTTACCCACTCGTCTACAATCTTAATTACGTTATTGAGAAAATTGATTTCCAATCCCGTTATATTATAGCCCCATTCATTTATTGCTTTCCGACATCTTTCGCAATTGCAATAGTCGTTATTGTCTTCCTGACCTAACATGAAATATACGGCGTCCGGATATTTCTTTATATATTCATAAAGAACGGTAGCCATTTCCTGCTCCATTTCCGCTCCGCCCGTCCAGCAAAGTTGTTCGGCAGACGAATTATACCAATGGTCGGGAACTTCAACCGTATTGCCGTCTACTTCGGTTTGTTTTGTTGTGCCGTATTTATGCGCTTCGTAATATTTATCTTTTGTCAACAAATCCGAAATCTGAGAATGACCGAACAACGGGTTGCACCAAAAATCGTTGTTGTATTGATTAATCAATCTCATTCTGCGGCGATATACGGAATAGCTGTTGATATCGAGATAGGCTATCGACCTGCGATCGAACGTCGGCTTTACGATTTCGTCATACACGTAAAGTTTTATATCTTTCTTCTCTTCGTAGTCAATTTCGTCCGCCGCATAACAGCACCACCCGATTGCGTCTTCCAGAACGTCGTAAACCGCATAAATACAGCCCTCGCCCGTTCCGTTTTTATCCGAAAGGATATATAAAGACGCTCCGTCGGTTTTAATCTTATATGCCGAAGATCCTAAATCGTCGTTAGCGACAGAAATGCCCTTCTTTTCGGTAAAAACCGTTTCGCCTATGCTTATCATAGGTGATTTTTCGGAAACTTTGCTTTCGGAAACGATCGGGAGAACGGCGCCGGACGACTGTTTGATAAACAGTTGTAATTCCTCCGCCGCGGTTTGCTCGTTTACTTTTGAATTTTCGGGCAAGACTATCTGATATTCGCTCATCCCGTTATCGACGATTTTATATTCGCTTTCGATAAGTTCTTTTTTATTGTCGGGATAAACCAACCCTTCGTCCTTGTCTTTTTTGCATCCGCCGAAAGACGAAAACAAGACAGCAATCAGCATAATACTCGATATTATCTTATAAAAACAATTCTTTCTCATAACCTTTTACCCCTTTACCGCCATGATTTCCATACTGCTCGTAACGCAATTGAAATTGCCGTCATATGCCATTACCGTAAGAATATACTTGCCCTCGTCTTGCAGACAGATCGCACGATCTCCCGCAGCGAATGAACTGCTATACCGATCGATAAAAGAAGTTTCCTCGCCGTTTTCGCAATGAACAAGCAACCTCATTTCGTTATTCGGCATCTGAATAAATATGTCATATGATACATTGCCCGTATCATCGGTTGCATTTACGTTCGGCAGAACAACTTTCGTGCCGACGCGGCAAAGAGCCTTTATACCGTCGAAACTAACCGTCATGACTGGCGGCGTGTTATCTACGACATGCACGTAAGACGTGTTGGTTTCTTTATTGCCGCAGGAATCCACCGCGGTATAGATAATTCTATAATCGCCCAATTCCGTAAGATCGACTTCATATTGTGCAAGCGCCGATTTCGATTTTATGATTTCGCTTCCGCTCGGCGAAAACACCGAAACCGTGAAAGATTGAATTTCGCTTAAAACGTCGTACGCCTGTGAAGCGTATATAGTCAGTTTTCCGTTCTGAACGCGCTTATAAACATACTCGCCGCCAAGAACGATTTGCGGTTTGATATTATCCGATGCAAGACTTGCATCTTCTTGTCTGTATCCGAGATTCTGATTGTTCAGCTTTGTCAGATTGAGCGTGCTTTCGCCGTTTACGTCATCAAAGAAGATTTTAACCCGAACGGCTCCGTCAAAACCGCTGAAAGCATTGCCTTTATCGTCTTTCTGCACAAGCCCGACGGTTGCGTTCTTTATATCCTTTATAAGGCGACTCGAATTATCGAATTTAAGAGCAAAATCGTTGCCCTGCACATTCATCGCGGCGGTTGCCCCGTCGACGGTTTCAACCGCCACGTTCTTTCCGCTTACGCGAAGAGTAAACGTCACGGAAAATTCGGGATTATCAATGTCGGAAAGAACGACGCGGATAGTTCCGTAATTTGTCTTTCCGTCCGCCAACGACATATTTAACGCAAAGTCGTAAGGATTAACGGGGTTTGCGAAAATAACGCCCGACTGCTTGTTAAACGTCAGCGAAACGTTTTCTTTGTTTTCGGCGACCGTTATGTCTTTACTATAAAAGTATGCCGCCTGATCCTTGCCGTTATTGCCGTTTACGACGGGTATCGTATAAGTCCGTTCCGTCAAGCCGCTTACTCCGCTCGCCTTATAGGCAATCGTAACGGAAGACGACGCGGGTGCGGTAAACGATCCTTTCTTTTCGCTTCCGTTGACATATGTTTTTACGGTAGCGTCTGCAATCGTGCTGCCCGAACATTCCTTAGCCGCCATCGTCGGCAAAGCATAGGTAAAGCCTGAAATCAGAACCTCCGGCAATACAATATCGTTTATAAATACGGGAGCCGAAATCGGTTGCACCGTTATTTTGACAATGCATTCCTCGCTTTTTCCGAAATAATCGGCTGCTATATATTTTACGCTATATTTGCCGACTTTATCGGGTACGAATTTATTGTCGGAAAGCGGTACTTCCGCTCCGTCGGGATCAAACACCTTGCAACTTATCGTTAATTTTCCGTTACCGCCGCTCGCCGAAACCGACTCCGTTCCGCCGATCGTAACGGAATCATACAGCTTAACGCTTTTGTCTTCATCGGTTGTTTCAACGACGATAGCCGATGTTTCTCCCGTGCAGAAAAACGAAAACGTTTTTTCGGCTTTATTTCCAGATAAATCGCGTGCCGTATACATAATGTTATATTTACCGTTTCTGTCGGTAACAAACGTGTTTCCGTTCGTCATAACGTCTACGGTAACTCCGCTTGCGGGATTTGTATACGTAACGCTTACTTCAACCTCAACGCTTTCGTCGAGATTGTCCTTTGCGGCGGCGTCGAATATAGTATACGTATAGCCTACCACCGAATCGGGAGCGCTATCTTCGCCGTTCAGATCTACCGTAATTTCGGGCGCGACCGTATCTTCATAGTCGTCCGACCCGAGATCGAAACCGCCGCAACTTAAAATGAAAAAGTTTCCGCTTTGACTTGTAAAATTATCGAAAGTAATCGAAACGCGAACTTTTCCGCTCGTAAATCCGTTCCATATCGACGCACCGAAAACGGACGGATCGTCCAGATCGGCGATCATTGCTTTCCCGTACTGCCGATAGTCATAGCCGCAATAGCCGTAGACAGCCTTTTCTTCGTTGTCATAGAAAATTTTAAGCGAAAGAGAATTGTTGTTTTCTATTCCGAGAAAACTTCCGTATAAAGGCGTTCCGTAAATATCCGTGGTAATCCATTTCGGACCTTCCCAACCGCCCGCTTGCTGACCGTTACCGCCGGCGCGGACGTAAGTAGCCTGACCGTTGCAAGCATCCATAGTACTGTCCGTCATATAAAGAGTAAGCGTGCTGTTTTCATCTTCCACGTCGGTAAACGTTACCGTGTATCTTCCGAAATCCGCATTGCCTTTCGAGGTGGGTTCAACCAAAAATTCAAGCAAAACGTCGTCCTTGGTCAAATCCGTCATATCCAGTTCCCGCGCAAAAGAAATTTCCGCACCTTTTTCCACCTGAAATTTAAGTCCGCGATATTGGCCGTTATAGGCATAATTCGTTACGCCGACACACTGTGCGAAATCGTTAACATCGAACAAGTCCTGCGGGCGACGAACGCACAAGCATGTTTCGGTTTTAACTATTTCGCCGTTTACGCTATACTCGAACGTATACAATCCCGCGCTATTTAAAACAACGCTTTCTCCCGTATACATACTCCCGTCGGGCGCAATTATTTTAACGCTCGCAACGCATTCCTTACCGTCAACCGTCGTCTTATATTCGGGTATGACGATTTTATCCCCGATATGTGCCTCCGACGGGATGACAGCTTCTGTTACAGATCCTTCCGCAGCCACACAGAGCATCGCTCCGATTGAACAGCAGATCATCATGACAAAAGCGACACTAAGTAAAATACCTCTTTTTTTTCTCATCATAGCCTCCTGGTCTATCCTTTTATTCCGCCAACCGAAAGGTTCACGGTTATTTTTTTATTCAACAACGAAAATACGATTACTATCGGCAACGCCATCAGAATGATTCCCGCAAGTTTTGTGGGAGTGTTACTTACAGCGCCTGCGGTTTTCCTTGAAAACTCAAACATTCCGAAAGCCACAACAGGCTTCGATTCAAGGTAAATCATCGGAGTTTGATAATCGTTCCAGAACTGTATGAACAAAAGCAAAAACACGGTGAATATCGTTCCCCAAGCAAGCGGCATTATAATTTGCGTCATAACCCGGAAATTAGAAGCTCCGTCTATTTTTGCCGCTTCGGTGTAATCCATCGGAATTGTTTTGAATTGTGCGTGAAACACAAGGAAATACACCCCGAGAAAATTCGCTTTCATAATCCAGATACCGATAAACGTATCATAAAATCCGAGGAATTTAGACACTTCTATCTCGGACGGAAGCGAACCGACAACCGGAAGAGCCATTACGACGATTACGACCGCATATATTATATTCAAAAACTTATAACGGTACCGCGCGACGATATACGCCGTCACACACGGTACGATCGTTCCCGTTATGGCACAACCTACAGCGTAAAAAATAGAGTTTCCGAACATATCGGGCATATAAAACTTATAGTTCTGTTCTCCGATTGCCCGCTCCACATAAAAGTTGTTGTATGCATTTTTAAAATTTTCAAAATGCAATTTATCGGGAAATCCGAGAATATTCTTCATGCCGCCCCAAATATAAAGATCGGGATCTTTTAAAGACGTGAGTACCGTCCATACGGTAGGTATACAAAGCGAAATCGTATACAGTGCAAGGATGATGAACAGTATGATATAAAGCGGATTCGTTTCCCTTTTGGTTTTGTTTTTTTTACCTATCATATTATTTATCCTCTAACTTCCCTATCAGTTTTTTTACGCCGTATGTCAACGGTAATGCCAACGCCGTGCAACAAAGCCCCAACGCGCTTGCATAAGGATATTCCTGAACGCCGAAGTCGCTGTTATTTACAAGGTAGAATAAATAGTAACCTATCGTATAATCGTCGGGTTGAACCTCAACACCGTAAAAACTATACAGATTTGCCTGATTGGTGAATATCGTGGCTATGCCGGCAATCAGGAACGTTTCTATCGTAGGCAAAACTTCGGGTAAAACAAGTTTCCAAAGTTCCACTATCGGCGACGCACCGTCGAGTTTTCCCGCCTCGATTACCGATGGGGAAATCTGTTCCATCGAACCCGTATATAACAACACTTGCGAACCGAAGCCGATCCAGACAGTATAAAAGACGATCATAACGAACCTGACGTTAGGAATACTTAAAATAGGTCCCAACTTTTCTCCCGTTGCCGTTGTCCAGATAATCGGAACGGCTTCGTTCATGAAAAACTTGAACATAATTACCAGCAGTATCGCCGGCAACACCGTCGGTAAAAACAGTACAAAACGATACGTTTTTCCCATCAATCTCTTCTTGTAAATGTAGTATGAAAAAATAACCGCAAATATCGTGCCGACCACAACGGAGAAAATCCACACCAAAAGCGAGTTCACCAAGGCTTTCAAAAGCAGTGAGGTCTGGGTAAGTTCCTGCCATACTCTGACAAAATTATCCCACTTTGTAAACCTGTACACGTTTTCCATAACGTCGTACTTTTTGAAAGCCAAAGTAAAACTGTTTATATTGACGACGATATAAAATATACAAAATTGTAAGATAGGGAAAACAAGAAATAAGCAGCAAAAGACGAGGTCTTTATCGACCCCTCGTCTTTTACTCGAACTTTTACCTTCCATGCTACTATCCATCTTTACACTCCTTAGTGTGCCGCTTTCAATCCGTTAAAATATTCTTTGGCATTGTAGTTTTTATTTGTAAATTCTTCGAACGGGCTGGTGACTGTGCGAGTACCTATCAAACCCTTCCATACCCAGTTACTTTCGGAAAACTCCGAAGAATGGTTAATGAAATACGTCGAAGACGAATACGGATACACTATGTCGGAATTTTTCTTCATTGCAATAACGGATTTTCCGTAATAGGTGGCAGCCTCTTCATCTTCATCGGAAATAACGTAGTTCAACGAACGGGTAACCGACGTTTTTGCCGTAAATTTACTGAGTTGTGCATCCGTATGCAAAAACTGAAGAAATTTCTTCGAAACTTCAAGTTTAGCGCCGCTTGTTCCTTTGCTTATGAAACAGTAAGACGTGTTGAGCGAAAATAAAGTCTGTTTATGACTTCCGTCGCTTGTTGGCGCATCGTCCGCCATAGGAATCGGCATAAACGCATATCTGCCCGTGGTTTTAGCGATTCCTGTTTTCTTTGCCGCATTATCGAAGTGACCGAAAATGTCCGCCTCGTTTTCCCACCAGATACCGTCTATCAGAATCGCGCCTTTTTCAGTCGCCTTATCGCCTACAATAAAATTGAATTGCGCCTGCGAATAACCCGCACCGATCTCCGCGTAGTTTTCAGAACTACCGCAGACTACTTCTTCAAGGAATTTCAAAGCGTAATATTTACCGGGCTGAGCCTGCAATTCTTTAAGATTGTCTTCATTGATAGTCGTAGTTCCGATAACAGGACCGTCATTGTTAAAAGAAGTAATAACGTCCGTTTCTCCGTTTACGGCATAGTTGACATTCATCTTCTCTTTTCCTTCGTAATCCGACCAGAAGTTAATCATAGCGCGGTTAGGATATGTGCTCTTTACATCGGTGCCGTATAAAAAAGGAGTTACGTCGCTTTCATTTATTTTAGCGATAAGTTGTGAGAATTGCGAATAGGTCTCGGGCAAACCGTCATCGTAGGTCCCTGATTCATTATCTATACCCTTCGATTTTGTTCCGCCTGCCGATATAAAATTACCGTCCTCACCGAAATACCAACCGTTTTCTTCAAACATATCCACGTTATAAACAAAGCCGTAAATACCGTCATAAAACGGAATAGCATAGTAGTTGCCGTCTTTCGCGGTAAGATAACCCGCCATAGATTCATCAAGTTTACTTTCAATCGTCTTGCTCTCGCCGAATTCATTCAAATTCTCTTGGACGAGATCGGTTATATCGGCAAGTTTTTCGTTGTTAACAAACTTGAAATAATCGACTTGTTCTGTCAGATACACATTCTTGTTGAGATTTTTGCTGGCAAGCATATCGCCGCCTTCACACTCCGAAACGGTAACGGAAACACCTGTTTTTCCGTCTTCAAAGGAAGTCTCCGCATACTTGGTTTCGAATTCTTTTGCCGCTTCTTTCAGCCAATCCATTCCGATACCGCCGTTATAGGTCGCTACCTGAATACTCGTTTTGCCTTCGGCGTCCGACGATTGACCGTTATCGGGGGTTCCGCCGCAAGCCGTAGCCGAAACGACAACCGACGTAAGCAACGCCAATGCCGCTATTCTCTTTTTGAAACCTTTTTTGATTTTCATAATTATTTTCCTCCGAGAAAATTTTATTTATTTAAGCAGAATTGTATGTAACAATTCGTTAAAATCGTTTATAACGATCAGACATTCGTCCGATAAGCCGCTTTGTTTAAGGTTGCCGTCGGCAAAGCCGACCACGTTGAAACCCGCCGTGCGCCCAGAAATAAGCCCTGCGGAAGAATCTTCCACCACAATCGCCTCATCGGTATTTACTCCAAGCCCCAAAGCCAATTCTTTATACACCCACGGGTGCGGTTTTACCGCAAGTTCGCCGAGCGTTCCGTAATCGCCTTTTCGTTTTCGTTTTCCGCCCGTTACGATAGCGTCGTAAAAATCCGTCGGATCGCCCATACCGAGCGTTCTGAATACGGAAACTATTTCGGGAATCGCCTTGTAATTAAGACCGCTTGTGGCAAGCCCGACTTTTATCCCCTTTTCTTTCAGCGCAAACAAAAACTCTTTAAGCCCTTCGCGCGGACGGAACGCTTCGGCGTTGCCCCGCCCTTCTAAAATTTCGTTCAATTCGTATTCCGCCGTTTCGTGATAAAGATTATCCACCTCGGCAAGAGAATACGGAAGATTGTATTTTTTTAAACAGTAACCTAAATGCTCTGCGGTGGAAAACCCCGAAACGAACGGCAAATCTTCGTCCGCAAGAGTAAAATCCGGATTATCCGTCAACTTTTGAATGGTCTTTTGAATGAGATATACCCAGAATTCTTCGCTTTTCACCGTCGTTCCGTCGAGATCCATCATCACCGCTTTCACGGGAAATTTCGTCGTCGGCTTGTCGAACGGATAAGTCGCTTCCACTCCGCATTGATCTATGGTAACGTAGCGGCGTTTGTCCTTAGTGAAAAATCTGACGTTGTTGATATTATATTTTGCCATTTTTCACCTATCTCGTAGCCTTTGCGAAATCGTCAACCATAACGTCGCTTATGTTAAACGGTTCGTCGCTTTCGATTTTTATCGTCTTCACGTCGCCCGCCTGCACGTCTACATAGTTATCGTTGTAGCGATATTTGTAATTATCTTTAAAATGTACGAACACGCCCTTTGCGAATTTGTTCGCAGCAATCGTTACGGTTGCGTGCTTACCGTCGATTTGTTTGGTTTTAACTTCGTAATCGCTGTCGAACGAATAGCCGCTCCACAGGCTCGGCGAATACACGTTCGTATGTTTCCGACCGTCTATCTCGTATTCAATATACAAATATTCGTTTGCCTTACACCCCAAATCCGTAACGAATTTTTGCGCGCCGTTACATAATCCTTTTACGCTCGCCGTTTCTTTCGACAACGTTTCGCCGCTCAAAGTACGCACGCCGTACGTAATATCTATGTCCGTGGGAGAAAGTCCGTCGTTTACGGCGACGAGTTCTGTTTTTCCGTCGGCATTTTGCGTAAACGTTACGAGTACGGTCGCATAACTGCGCTTCATCTGATAGTACACCTGCTTCGGTTCGCAGTAATAATCCACCGTCGCCCACGTGCCTTGCGGCCAGATATCGCTGTACATCCAGTTCATGAACCCCGACGATACGCCTTTGTTGCTTCTGGTAAACTCCGCTTCGGCTCTCATGCCTTCCGCGTGCGCCGTCATTCCTTTAAAAGTGAAATCCGTAAGATTTTTCGCCTTGCCGTATAACGTTTCCGCATAATACAGTTCGCGGTCGGCAAAGGTCATCATAGACGTACTGTACGGATTTTTCATCAGACGATCGTCCCAAATTTCGTTCATCGGCCAAAGTTTATCCGTCGGATAAATTTTAGAGGTCGTTTCCACGCTGTTCGGGCCCATAAGCGCGGCTTCCGATACAAACGGAACGATCTCCCGCGCGATAAGACCGCGATATTTATCCATACCTTCCGACAACGCGCTTTCAAACGAATTATGGTGCGATTCGCCGCTGCTCACGTCGTTGCCCAAGTCCGTCCAGCTGCACGGAGATTGTTTCGCAAACGGACGAGTGCGGTCGAGATTGGTAACGAAACCGCGCATGGTAACGTCGGTGAAAAATTCGCCTTTCGTGATACACCGTCCGTAGCAACCCGTTTTTTCGTTGCCGCCGCACCAATACACGAGCGACGGATGATTGCGTAAACGCTTAACCTGATACTCTACCTCGGCAAGCATATTGCTCACCCACTCGGGCTTATCTTCGGCGATATCGGCGCACGCAAGCATCATATCCTGCCACACCATCAGTCCGAGTTCGTCGCACAAATCGTAAAAAATATCCTTTTCGTAAATTCCGCCGCCCCATACGCGCAACATATTGAAGTTGCCCTCTTTGGCAAGCGCGGTAAGCTTGCGATATTTATCGTCTTTCACAACGCCTGTAAAACATTCGATCGGAACCCAGTTGCTCCCCTTAACAAACACGTCTACGCCGTTTATCTGTAATTGATAGCCGTACAGCGTATCGCCTTTCGGCTCTTCGACAAGGCTCACCGTGCGATAGGCAAATCGTCCGCTTTTTACGGAAATTATTTTGCCGCCCCTTTCCAATTCCACACGATAGTTATATAAAGGTTGCTCGCCGTAGCCTGCGGGCCACCACAACTCGGCGGATTTGTTCACGAAACACGCAAAATTCTTTTTACCGTCAACTTTTACGGTTTTGCAAGTCGCTGCTTCGCCGAACGGCTTATCCGATATGTAAAAATGCAGTTTGTCGTTAAGGTTCGCTTCGTAACTCCCCTTAACCTCCGCGCCGGAATCATCGTAAACGCTGTTGATATTATAATTGAGTTCCGCAAAAAACGCGGCGTTGCCTTTATCGTCGGCAATAACGTACACGTCGTTGATTTTTTGTTTGCTTCCGCATTCAAGATACACGTCGTTCCAAATGCCGTAAGCGCAGATTTTAGGCGCCCAGTCCCACCCGAAATGGCATTGCGCCTTGCGCACGAATACGCGTTCTTTATTGAAAGTCGCGTTGTATCCCGTCGAATCGATTTTGTCCATAGCGTTCAGCGTGCTGTGTATCTCCACCGTCAATTCGTTTTCGCCTTTATGCAGTAAATCGCGGATTTCATAGCGGTATTGCAAAAACATATTTTTCGTCGCGCCGAGATGCTTACCGTTGAGGTATACGTCGGCAAACACGTCGATGCCGTCAAACACCGCGACTATCGATTCGTTGCTCAGCGTTTGCTCGTCTATGTTAATCGTAGTACGATAAGTAAAATCGCGACGCGCAACCCATTCTATATCCTTATAATCCAGTCCGAAATACGGATTTTTTACAAGCCCCGCATTATACAAATCCACGGTAATATCCCCGGGAACTTGCGCCGAAATTGTTTTATCGTTAAAACTTAACGTCCAATTGCTCAATTTTACACGCATCTTCTCTTACCTTCGCTCCGTTAAACGTTCTTTAAATCTATGCTTCGTTTTGCGAACCTCGTTCGCCGAAACCGCACTCTTTCATTTTCTTCTCCATAATTATAACATTTACCCCCCCCAGCGTCAATACTGATTTGTCTCATATATATATGATTTTATCTCATTTATATAGTATTTTTGCTTGACTGCTTATCTTTTTTACTTTATAATATCTCATGTGGATTCATTATAAATGTTTTTTATTAAAAAACTCGTAGACAATATAAATCACTCGGAAACAAAAGTGTAACAGGGAAAATCGAAAAGGAATTGTTACAAATATGATAAAAAAATATTTCATCGAAAATATAGCGGATGTCCAAAGAATAAACCACAATTTAACGGCGCAGTTTTGTATAAATACCGTCGACTACAAATTGTTGCATAGTCACGCAGACTACTGGGAGTTTTGCATAGTGACGGACGGTACTTTACAGAACCATATCAATAGCGAAGTGCGCGCTTACCCGGCGGGAACTTTGTTTTACTGCACGACAAAAGACGTACATTATTTAACTATCGATAGTACCCGTCCGACAAGATACATCAACTTTACCATAGCGGAACAAACATTGATGAAAATGCTTTCGCCTTTTTCCGACAACACTATTAAAAAGTTATACGCAAATAATCGCAGTTATACTCTCGGCGCAGAAACAATCTCGAAAATCGAAAAGACTTTGCATATCCTGAACTTGTTGCCGGCTAATGAATTTGAAAAAACAAACGATATATTGCTTGCGCAAATCATGTTTTTCGTTCAGCTTGTGGCGAGCAAAACACAAAACAACGAACCTAAAAACGATCCCGTCTGGATGCAAAAATTACAAAAATTAAAACTTTCCAAAGAATTTTTCACATACTCCATAGATGATCTCTGCAAACAGCTGAACTACTCGCGGGCGCAACTTAACCGACTGTTTAATACGCACTTCGGTATGTCGCCGCACGAATATCTTCTTTCGAACAGACTGATTTACGCGCAAAACCTGCTGATTACCACCGACTTGAATACCACGGAAATCGCAAGCGCAATCGGTTACTCAAATCCGGCGCAATTCACCGTCGTATTCAAAAGCAGATTCGGCGTATCCCCGGGGCAATACAGAAAAAGCAGAACTTCCGCTCCCGCGTCGATATGATCGACAATAAATCCGAAATTTCAAACAAGACGCTCTCATGAAACGTTCGCTTGGCTTAATTTGCCGATTTCTTCAACGATAGCCGCAATAAATGCGTCCATAACACTTTCGGGAACAAGACTTAAATCCGGTTCGCCGTTTGCTATAACTTTTAATTCGTTTTGTCGATTATTTTTCATACAATGCTCCCGC
>CAVLAV010000016.1:0-15298 GCA_963660735.1 bacterium | reverse complement strand
CAACCAAAACTCCACCAACGCAAGCGGTTCGGGCGGGTTGATGTACTTCGATTCGAACAGCACCAAAGTAAATATTACGGGCGGACATTTCCACGACAACTACACGAAAGGCAAAGAAGAGTACGGCGGTTTTGTTCTGTGGTCTACCCCCGTTCTCACGATTACGGAAAAGGCGCAGATCGAAGATACGATCTGGTTCGGCGGAGAATCGATGAACGTTGCGGGCAACGTTTCCGTCAGCGGTTCGGAAGAATATCCGATCACGATCAAACGCTATGCTTCAAGCAATTACGTGAACAAAGGGTGGAGTCTGTCCGGCAACTACACTCTCGAATTTAACCATGTAATATTCGACACGTCCAACAACGGATCTACGAACGGCACTAAATCGCTTTTCGACGTGGGCAGCGGAATAAAGATGAGTTTCACAGATACCGAGTTCAAGGCGGAGAAGGGTAAAACCAAATGGAACTACAACCTGTTCTATCTCAGCGGCGGCAGCGTGGACTTCAACGAGGGCAGCAAAATCAACGCGTATTGGAATGTTGCCGACGGCAATACTCGCAGTATATATTTGTTCAACCTCGGCAATGCTTCTTCGGTAATCAATATCAACGGCGGCGAAATAACCGATAACGACGGACCCGTGTTTTATATCGGGGCTGCCGGCACCGTTAATATCAACGGCGGAACGATTACAAACAACTGCACCGCGACAAACAGTACGACGTCGAGTTTCGGCGGTAAGTTTATGAGAATCGCGGCAAACGCGACAATCAATTTCAACGGCGGCACGATCAGCGGAAACGGACCTGCGGATTACAGAAAAGATACGCTTACCGCTCCTACGCAGTACACCGAAAGAGGAGGCTTGTTTATCAGCGCGAGCCGCCCCGTTATCAATATATCGAGCAAGTGCGTTTTCGACGACGTTATCTTTATCTATACCAATTACGAAGTGGCTACGGAGATGGTATGGGAAGGCTCTACGGAACATCCATTGCTCGTCAAGAGATTCCCGAATACGAACAACAATAAATCCGTAAGCAATTACGGCATAAGCGTTTATTCTAAATTCACCGCGAAGAACGTTATTTTCGACGGCGGCGCGATTTGGGATAAAACGCAGGCTTCGGCTGCGGCTACCAGAACGGTAAGCAATACAGACTACTACATTACGAGTTGCGTTTCCATGTTCTATGTGGGCAACGGCTCTTTGTATCTCGGCGAGGGCGTTGAGGTAAGAAATTTCAACGTTACGTACAACACCAATTCTTCGGGCGTGATAAGAGTAGACAACTCCGCCGCAAGAGTATACATAAGCGACGGAACGAAGTTTACAAACAATAAGTCTTACTACGGCGTGTTCAACGTAACGGCAGGCGCGGTTACGGTAGACGGCGGCACGTTCAGCGGCAACTATTCGGCGAACTTCGGCGGCGTGTTCCGCATTTACGGCTCGAATTCGTCCGTTACGGTAAACGGCGGTACATTCAGTTACAACGAAGCGGGCAAAAGCGGCGGTATCGCAAACGTATATCAGGGCAAACTGTACCTGAATCATCTTACGGCAAGCAACAGCAGCGTCGGTAAAAACACCGACGGCTCCACAACCGCTCCGTCGGGAGTCAATTATAATTATACCGGCAACGCGATCGGCATCGACAACAACGGCATGGTATATCTTAACGGTAAAAACGTTAATCTCGGCAGCGGCGATATATCCTTAGCGAACGCGACGACGTCGAAATTGATTCTGACGGCGATGCCCGACGAAGGCGCGCAACAATTCTTGTTGCATCCGTGCTTTTTAACCAACCTTGCCGTGCTTGTAAACTGCACCGACTACGACCTCGACGCCGAAGCGGCGAAGGGATTCTTCGATTTTACCGCGACTTACAAAACAAACGGCGACAAGAGCCTGACGATTGCCGACGGCGATATCGTGCTGGTAGAGTTTTTGAATACGGTGTACGTAAGATACAACGGTAACGACGCAAACGACGGTAAAACGTGGAATACCGCGTTAAAAACATTCAAACAAGCCAAATTCCTGCTTGCTCCGGGCGGTACGATTTACATGGGCACCATGTACGTAGAAGACAAACAAACGTGGACGCTTGCCGATAAATACAGCGGCGATAAAGCGGCGCAGATTAAGCGCGCTCCGGAAAACGGCGGGCAAATGATAGTCGTGCGTTACGGCGGAACGCTCACTTTAACGGATATTACCTTCGACGGCGGCGGATTATACAACGACAGGAATTACAGTTCCTCCGCGCTCATATATGCGGATAGTTCTTCCACGGTCAATCTCGGCGAAGGCGCGGTAATTAAAAACAACTTCAACTACTACAACAATAGCGGCTACGGCGGCGGCGTCTACCTCACGGGAAACAGTACGCTCAATATCGACGGCGGTATTATCTGCGATAACTTCGCTACTTACGGCGGCGGTATTTACATTAACTCGGGCAAAGTGTACCTAAGCAGCGGTAAAATCGAGGACAACACGGCTGCAAATGCCGGCGGCGCGATATACTATTCCGGCACAAACACGTCCGTAGTGTCCGCATTCGCGATGAACGGCGGCAGTATGGCAAACAACTGCGTCGGCAAGAAAATCACTACGAACGCGGGTGCGACCGAAACTATCGCGACGGGCAATTTCTACGGCTCGGCAATGTATTTCCGCGATTATTCCGCCTATGCGGGAAAAATCAATATAACGCTTTCCGGCGGCACGATAAGCAGCAACGAATTTGATAAATCCACGTCGGAATCCGCAAAATATTACGGCGCGATTTACGTGGATACGATAGGCTTTAATCTTGTCGGCTCGATGAATTTATCGGAAGAGGACGTGATTTACCTTGCAAACGGAAGAAAAATCAATTATTCCGCGCCTACCGAAAATAGTTCGTTTACGATAGACAGCGCCGTTTATACGCGCGGTACGGTTATGGTTACTTCCGTTAAGGATACCGACTACGCTCTCGCGCTTAAAAACTTTACGCACGCTTCGCTTGTCGGAGAAAACAACTACCTGCAACTCGGCGCGGACAAACGCAACATCGTTGTGGGCAAACTTCTCGACGAAGTATGGCTCGACGGCGTGAACGGCAACGATTCGAGAGAAGGCAGCGCGAAAAACGTGGCGGTAAAAACGTTTGAAACGGCAAAATCGTTGCTTTCCAAAAACGGCGTAATTTATATTTGCAATCAGGTTACGATCAATGCCGACGCGGTCTGGTCGCTCGGAGCTACGCAATCCGTAAAGAGAGCGACGGGCTACAGCGGCACGCTTATCTATATCAACAGCGGCAAGACTCTTACGCTCGAGAATATCAAAATCGACGGCGGCGCGGTATACCTGAACGAGGAAAACGTGGCTTCGCGTTCCATTTCTACGGCAAACACGAGCATTTCGTCTACCTCGGCAATGATTCGCAACTACGGTACGCTGAATTTGTGCGACGGCACGAAATTGACGAATAACTACAATACTTACGCAAACGAAAACTACCGCGGCGGCGCAATAAACAACAGAGCTAACCTGGTCATCGAAGACGGCGTTACAATAAGCGGATGTACTTCCGACTACGGCGGAGCTATCTATAACTACGGCGCGGCGGCAAATCTTACAATGAACGGCGGCACGCTTGAGAAAAACGCCGCGTTTTACGGCGGCGGCGCAATCGCCAACGTCAACAGCGCTACGGCAACGCTTAGTGGCGGCGAAATCAAAAACAACTATGCCGGCAACAACCATAATGGCAGCAAAAACGCCAACAGTTACGGCGGCGGTTTGTACACCGCGTCTAACCGCACGTATTTGTTCGGCACCGCCTTCGAAGGAAACGACGTTCCCGACGGAGTCGGTACACAATACGGCGGTTCGAGCGTGTTCCTTACCGCAAGCGTGTATCTCGACGCGCAAAAGACGGATATGGACGGCACTATCGTCGTATCCGGCAACAACGGAAAGATCATTCTCAACAATATGCCGACGAAGAGTTACAATATCTACTCGGCTAACACCACAATCGGCACGTTGCTCGTCGATTGCGTAACCAACAAGATAGACTCTGCAAAAGCGGTCAAATTCTTCAAACTTCCCGATAATTCGAAGTTGCCGAACAACGACTCGTTCAAGACGACGATGTCCGAGCGTTCCGTACGCGAATTTTCCGAAGACGGTACCGCCGCAAATATCGTACTCGGCGGTAATTTCGAAGAAGTGTATATTTCGTCTTCCGGCAGAGATACCAACACGGGCAGAGCTTCTAACACGCCCGTTTACAGCCTTGCAAGAGCAAAAATGCTCGTAAAGGAAAACGGTACGATTTATGTGCTCAGCACGCTCAATCTTTCCGGTACCGCCGAGTACTCTATGGAAAACGTAAATGCCGTGATCAAGAGAAACAGCACCTTCACCGGCGCGTTGTTCCGTATCAACGGCACTTCTACCAAGATTACGTTCAAAAATATCAAAATCGACGGACAGGGTTCGACGGTAACGGCTTATGCCGGACTTGTTCAGGTGACGGGCGGAGCGAAGTTGATTCTCGGCGAAGGCGCGGTGCTTACAAACAATAAAAACTACGCCACGTCTGCTTCGCAAAAGGGTACCGTAACCGTTGACGGCGGCGCAACGCTCGTTATCGACGGAGGTTCTATCGAAAACAATACCGTTTCTACCGACGGCGGCGCGGTATACATTCTCAAAGGCTCGGTGGAGATGAACGACGGTTATATCGCCGACAATACCGCTACGAAAAACGGCGGCGGCGTGTTTATTTCCAAGTCTAACGCCAACAACACGTTCACCCTCAACGGCGGCGAAATCAGCAACAACACGGCCGATAACGGCGGCGCAATCTACTTCGAAAAAGGACTGACTGAAAATTCTCTCAACATAGCGGGCGGCACGATTAAACAAAACGCCGCGAAATCCCTCGGCTCGGACGTTTATGCCGGAGGCGTTTTCCGCATGGACGGAAGTTCGGCTACCGTTGCGGACGTCTATTTGCCTAACGGAATTACCGTATCCGTTTACTATACGTCGACGGACAGAAAGGAGATTTTCTTCACTCCCGAAACAACCAAACTCGACACGGCGGTTGCTACCGTAGAAGGCAGCGTGAAACCCGTGACGGTGGAAGATTACTTCCAACTCAACGAAGATCTGTTCAATCAATACGGCTACTGCATTTCCGCTAACGACAGCGGCGTGCTTGTGATTGCCGTCAAGATAGAAATAGCTTCCGGTGACGCTCGCAGAACGGGTACAAAGGACGATCAGTATTACTTCCCCGAACTCTCCGTGAGAGGCGGCGGTATTCGTTCGGTTACAATTTCTTTCGCCAGCGAAACGACCAAAAACGACAAAATAGAATTGCCCGCGAACATGCCCAACGGCATCACGAAGAATACCCTTATGAGTACGTCTTTATCGCTTACTCTCGATGTTGCCTTAGGCGTTAAGGCAAGCGACTTGCAGGCGTTTTTGCGCAAGGTTACCTTTATGGCGTACAACAAGGAGAACACTATTCGTTTCTACGCTTCGTCTACGCCGAACAACCGTTCTATTTTCTATAATAGCAACGACGGGTGCTACTACGAAATAATCACCGTTTCCGGCGGAAACTTCGCCTACGGGGACAATTCTACGCTTATTCTCGATTCTAACGGCGATCCGTTGACTGCAAGAGCCGACAAAATCGGCAGTCTTGCGCTGAACGCAACGGTTTCGTTCTTGGGAATGAAAGGATATCCGGCGAGAGTTACGGCGGAAAACGAAGACTTTATCCGCAAGATTTTGTCCGGCAAAGCGGCTGTTACGGGCGCGATTAACGTAAACAACAAGTGGTACTACATAGGCAAGAGCGGCGCGTTTGACAGCGCGACGGCGGCTACGAGCGGCGAAGCTCTCGATACCGACGCTCTCGTGGCTTTGAAAAAACTCAACTCCAACGGTTCTTATCTCGGGTACAATACGAGCGGAAACTTCGTAACGGTGCGTAATAATCAGGTGCCGACGTACTTCGTCATTCAATACGACGAAAATTATACGGCTTCCTCTTCAGCCGACGATACGGCGCAAAAGGGCAAAAAATTCGATTACACGTTCGGCACGATAAACACGGGCAAATACGCAATGCCCGAAGTATCGGTGGACTTCGATAACGCTATGCTCAAAAACGTCAAGGACGGGTACGTGTACTCGCTTGACCAAGGCAACACATGGAAAACGCTTACCGAAGAATTGACAAGCGATATGCTCGGTAAGTCTATGCTTATAAAGATGCCTATTTCCGAAGACGGTATGACTCTCGAAAGCGATCGTCAAACGCTTTCGATACCTAAGCGCGCCCAAACGCCTACGTCTTTAGGCACGGCTACCGCAACGTACGGATTCGTTAAGGACGCGGTGTTCGATACGAGCAATTACGAAGGCAAGTACTCGGCAAGCATCGTGGTAGATTTATCCGGTACGTCCGGCAGCAGTCAGGAATTCGCGCTTATCGACGTGGCTACGGGCATGTACGTTATTTTTGAAAACGCGAACGGTTCTACTTCGTGGTTCAGCGGTTCAAACTACGTCACATTCACCGGATTGGAACTCAATCACAAATATAAACTCGTCACGAGGACTTGCGGCAACGGAAGCAGTTTCCTGGCTTCGGAAACGCTTGAATCGGAAACGGTGATAACGACGTTTACCTACAAAGAAACTTCGCTTAAAGTTTTAGAGGATATTTATAACAAATACAGCAAACTTATCCCGAGCGCGGAAGAAGACTTTATCGCTACATTTAAGCAAGCCTATACAAGCGCTCAGGGTATTATAAACGGCACTACAACCACGTCCGTCACGGCTTTGGACGACGCGGTTACTACGCTTGCGCAAACGCTGTTCGACGCATTCGTAAAATACGAATACGAGGTAAACGACAGCAAGAACGCGCTCAACGAAGTTTCTATGACAAGTATCCGCGCTTCGCTTACCGGTTGGGACGATCTGGACAGTTATTACTCTTTGCTCGCAACCGCTTTAAGCGACGCGCTCGGCGCGTACGTAAATACGCTTAACGAGAGCGATTATTTTGCCTCCGATTGGAACGATATAGTAACTGCGAAAGAAAATATCGTTTATTCTACGGCAAACTATGTGAATATCGATTCCGTCAAGAGTAATCTTAACACGATTTTGGGCGCGGTGAAAGCCGCCAACAAAGGCGCGGACGATTTTGTCAAGACCGTCGCCAAATATATCGACAGCGCAAATTATAAATACACGGCGTCGGCTGCCGACGTGAGCGTGTTGAAAAAAGCGTTCGAAACTTATGCCTTGCTCAGCAAATCGGTAAAAGAAAATCTTCAATCTTATAACGGCCCTGTTACGGTAGATAGCAATACTTATACGTTCTCAAACGCAAATATTTACGATTTAATGCTGACTTCGTACAGAAATGACTACAAAGCTTATCTTGCAGCCGAATTCGGTAAGTACAAACAAGAAGACTATTCCGAAAGCAATTGGAAATCGCTCGACGGTTACAACGCAGACATATCGCAGACGTTGACGACTGCCGAAGAAATAGAGAAGTTTGCTATCGATAACGCCGCAAAGATGAAAGAAGTTCCCACCCTTTGGGACGAAGCGAAAGCCGAAACCCTTCAAGCGTTGAAAGAAATCTACGAAGTGTTCGGAACAAATCCCGAAACGGCGGTGACGGCGGTTTACGATAAGACGGTTGCCGAAATCAACGATATTGCCGTTTCTAATCTTGCAATCGAAGTCTATAAGAAGACTTTGGTTACGAAAATGACGACTGCGGCGAAAAATATGCTTCAGGCGTATTACGGCGAAGTCAAAGAATCTATTTCTTCCGACGCAAAACGTGCGGAAGCCGAGGACTACATTAAGACAGCCGATACGGAGATCGATAATCAGTATGAAAAAGCCTATCCGACGGATGCTACTAAGGAATCCGGCGAAACTATCGCTACTATCGGCGGAGTGTTCAAGACTGCCGTAAAAGCCGCGTATGACAATATAAGCAACCTTATTAACGTAAGCGATATCGTGAATAACTTCCTTGCGCAACACCATAACGGCACATATAACGGCGTAACATACAGCGGTGACGATAAGGATAACGTTTTAAGTCTTAGCGAAACAAGCAAAGATCTTGCTCGGTATTACGGCGCTATTGTGGCAACGTACAGTCAATACAACGGTTTGGGTTCAAAAATCAAAGCCGTACTTATAAGCAACGAGTGGAAAGGCAAGTTAGATAAACTTCTTGCGGCTTCTGCGCAACAGACGTTGCAAACGACGTATAGCGGCTATAAAGCAACGGACTATTCCGCGGCTTACTATACTCAATTGACGGAAGCAAAAAATATCGGCGTCGACGAGTTGAAAGAAATGCTCGACAACGCAGATACCACCGACTCCAACTCCTACGTCGGAATGGTGACGAGTTACACCGCTTCGATACTTGCGGAAATGGAAGCCGTTCCTACGATACAAGAGGAAGTTGACGAGTTTAAGGCAAACAACGATACGATTATCAGAGAAGGCGAAGTGACCGAAGAACAATTGAAAGAGGCGAATACAGGCATCGCGGCGATAAGCAAAATGATTTCCGACTACAACTCGTTGTCAGCGGAAGCGAAAGTCAAAGTCGAAACTTCGTACAAAACTTCTATCGATAACGCTTATCGTTATTACGGCGACCTGATGATAGCCAATGCAAGACTCGCTTATGCCGATAGCGAATATTCTTGTGAAAATAAAGTTGAGTTGGATACGATAGTAACAGATAAGAAAAACGCGATTACGGACGTTCTTTCTGCCAATACGCTTGCTCAGATTATGACGGCGGTGGACGGTATTATCGATTCGGCAAGCACGGAACTCGCGGCGGTAAAGACGATCAATCAGGAAATTAACGAATTCGTTGAAAAGAACGATTCCGTGATTTCGACGAGCGTAGATTCCGTAAGCGAACTTAGCGCCGTACAACTCGGTAACCTGAAAAATAGCGTTACGTCGTTGATCAACGACTTAAAAACAGATTCTGATACAAACGCTTTGTCCGAAGAAGCGCGCAGCACTGCTCTTGCAAAAAGTACGCTTGCCGCTCTTCAAACGATTTCCGACAAGATCAGCGAAATCGAGATTAAAAACGAGTATATTGCCAAGGTGGAAACGGCACGCAAGACGAGAGTGGATACGGTAACGAAAAACGGACAAAAGTTCTCTTCGGAAAATATCGAGAAACTCACTCAAATCGTCGCCGACTTCACGCAAACCGCTAACGATACGGACGGAAGTAATCTTGAAACGTTGAAAACGGCGCTTGAAACTGCAAGCACGGCTTCCATTGCCGACATCAACGCCGTAATTACCGCAAACGAGGAATTTGCCGCGTTCGTTACAAAGTATAGCGACGAAAGCATTACGATAAAGGTCGGCGACAGCGATTCGCTGATAACAGCAGACAAAAATGTATTCGGCAATAGTTTTGCAGACAATACAGACGCAGTTAAACGCGCGTTGCTTACGCTTGCGCTTAACGATTATTCCTTATTGTCTTCCGAGGCTCGTTCGCTCAACGAAGCCGTCGCAAAGAAGGCTACGATCAATCAACTTGCATGCGATATAGTCGTTGCAAATCTCAACGGTACATACAAGCAAACCGATTACGCGGCTGCCAACTGGACGGCAATGACGAATATCGTCGACGAAGTTACGTCTGCTCTTAAAGCGAAGGCTCAAAGTTACGACGGGCGCGACGTGTTGGACGTTCTTGACGATATCGTTGCCGAAGCCAACGGCAAACTCGCTTCCGTTCGCACCATTGCGGACGAGGTGGAGGAATTCGAGCAGAAGTATATGTCCTTCCTTACCTGCGCGAGTATGGGTACGTCCACGTATACAACGGCGGCAAGCAATTTGTTTGACGCGTTAAGCGTTATGAGTACCGATCAGTTAAAAGAATTTGTCGAGGCATTCGGAAAGTTGTCCGTTGAGGCTCAGACAAATATCTATAACACGGCAAAGGACAATCGTTCTACGAAGAATTTATCGGACGCCAAGGTGGAATATATAACCTACCTGTCGGTAGCCGAAGCCAAAAAGGTTATCGCTTACAACGAACAGATTAAATCCGTCAGACCGAGTTTCGAAGCGGACTATACGACCGAAAATTGGACGAATATCAACACTTTGTTTGATACGACTTCGATAAAAAATCTTAAAGATATCGACGATTTGCCGGTTGACGGCAGTTCCGTAGTCTTGGTTTACTCGGCTGCATGGAGCAATCTTAAAAAAGCAATCGCCGAAAAGTGCAATGAAACCATCAACGAGTTTAACAAAATACTCACCTACGCTCAGCAATTCGCTAACGACTACGCGACTAAAATAACGGATACCGTCGCCGCAAACGTAACCGTTACTACCGCCGAAAACGGTAAGAACGTTATTGTAAACGACGAAGCCGCAGCAAATCTCATTGAGGCTATTGCGGCGTATAACGGTTCGGAAAGCGGAGCCAACAAGTCCGGTTACAGCACGGAAGAAATCGCGAGATGGGCGGAAAACGCAAAACTCATTACCGATAAGTTGTACGAAATTTACAGCAAACTCGGAACGGCGGAAAAGAACAAATACACAGAGGGCGATTATACCGCCGCCCGCTATGCGGAAATCACTTCGGCTTACGAAGCTTTTGAAGCGGCTATTAAATCGGCTACGCTTTATGCCGTATCGTCGGACAACGCAACAGCAGGCGTTACCGCCGACTATGTACAAGCGCTTACCGATTTACAAACCGAGTTGCCCGAAGTACAAACCATTCTCGGCGAGTTTGCGGCTACTTACGAAAGTATTGTAAACTTTGAACGGACTACGGCTACTGCGACGGGCGATGGTACGAGTACCGCAACGAACAGCGTAAGTTCTTCGTGGAAAACGCAACTCGACAAAGCCGCAAAAGAACTTGCTTCTTATGCCGAACTCAAAAATAATATGTCCGAAACCGCTCAAAACACTTACGATAACTACGTGGCGCGGGTGAAGGACGTATACGCCTACATGATTTTTGACCGTATCGGCGATTTGTTCCAGTATTGGACTAAGGAAACAAAAGCCGGCGGTTCAGATGTATATGCTCATTATGACGCCAATAGCGCCGATGGCACGCTCGATGTGTTTAAGTTGAAAAAGGATGCGACAGACGACGCATCGTCGGTTGATTATAAAGTGTTCTCAACGATAGTTACGAACATCAATGCGATGTTGACTTCTTACAAGTCTTTGTACGGAAGCGCAGGGTTGGAATACTTGCAAAAAAGTTTCAACGGTTCGAGCGAAAGTACAGAAGTAGCAAGCGACAACCAAGCGTTTACGGATGCAAATAGCGACACCGTTTATCGTTACGGCAATGAAAGTAAATCGGTAATCGAAATTGCGAAACAAGCACTCGAAGAGTATAAAAATAGTCGAGACGGTGCTCTCGAAGCGCTTGCCGAACGCTATGAAAATATAGTAAACAGTTATATTCCTTCTACGGACGTTGTTTACTACGCAAAACTCACCGCCGCTTACGAAACGGGCAAAGAGAAAATAAGCAATGTACCGGGCAACTGCTCGGAAGTGCTGGAAGAAGCAATTCTTCTTTTGGCTAACGTCGAAAAAGAAAAGTTCGACGCCGAAAACGGCACTGTTTTAAATAAGCAACTCAAAGATATTGCGGCTACCGACGTTGCCGCGCTCAACAACGCCGAGAGAGATTACGGATTACTCTCCGACGAGGCACAGGCTTTGGCGACCGCAACATACGGCGACATTCTTACTTTTGCCGCAAACGGCAGAAGCAGAGCGGAGTATCTGATTACTTACGCCGACGCACTTGCGACAAGAATCGAATACACAACGCTTGACGATCTTTACAATATGGCGGATTCATTCGATATCGTTCGCGACACCGTATCCGAGGCGATGGCCGCGCTTAACGCCATCACGAACGAAACCGTAAGAGCGGCATTGCAAGACGAATATAATCGACTTGAATGTACCTATTCGCAAGCGGAAGCTCTCGAATACGCATTTTCGATGTATGCCGAGATAGATTGGATAATCGATATATATTACAATCGCGCTTACTATACAAACGGTACGAAACTCGGAACGTATATTGCAGACGGCGTTAAAAAAGATTTTTGCGAAAGAAACTGCGCCGCCGAGTTGGACGCTATCTATGACAAAACGCTGACGGCTCTGGATGAGGCGTGCAAGATCGTGAACGGTATGTACGAGTCCGGAGAAACGTTGGAAGAAGTTGAAAAAATTATCCAAAACGCTATCGGCAACGTCGACGAATACGACACAATTCCCACAAGGGAAGATTACGAAGCGTCGTTACCCGAAATAGTCGCAACGATCGATTTCGCGAAAGGTACGATTTCCTTCGGCACTGCCAAAAACGTTTATTACCTTAAAGCCGACGGAGTGTATGCGCCCATAACAAGCGGCGCGGTGCTTCCGTTCGATATCGCAACGGAAACGAAGTTCGTACAAATCGACGAAGACGGCGTGGCGACGAGCAAATTTACTTCCGTTACGCTTCGATACGTCGTCGAAATAGAAAATCACGCAACGCTTAGCGGCAAGTACGTGTCGATTAAAGCCGCTCTCGCAGCGTTGGAGCGCGCCGCTACAACGAATACGTTGTCGGCAGATAATGCCGCGCAAACAACGATTAAACTTATCGAAGACATCGTTTTGTCGGATACTCTCACGTTGAACGAAACGATAACGATCGACGGTAACAACCACGTTCTGAAAACGGACGGGGCAGGCGTAGCATTGCTTATAAACGACGATACCACCGTCAAAAATCTGAAGGTCGACGGCGGCGTAAAGATTGCCGGAAAACTTATTGCCGACGGCAAGAACGACATAGACGAAGTCATCGTAACAAAGGGCGGCTTAATCAGCTTTACAAGCGACTCCGACGACAAATTCAACGTTACGCTCGACGACGACGTAATCGCAAGCGTTAAGAAGGGCGAGAAGATTGTAATTGCAGAGAGCGAGAACGGCGTCGACGCGTCCGATTATATCTCCCTTACCAATGCGGGGTATACCGGCAAGATCGCAGACGGCGAAATAAGCGTTGCGTTGTCTTCAACCGTGGTCGCCGTCTATGAAGGCAAGGAATACTTCTCGATACAAGAATGTATCGACGAGGCAGCGAAAAACGGCGGTACGATTTATATTGTTTACAATTACGACAAAACGACGGACGTTACGGGCAGCAACGTTATAACAATCGACGACGCGCTTACGATTCCGACAGGGGCGAATATTACCTTTAAGAGCGCAAAGCGCGTCGAAGACGGCGCGTCGGTTACTTTCGATTACAACGATTGCACAACCGTTATTTTGAAGAGAGGAGCCGAATATCACGGCGAACTCGTCAACGTTGAAAAAGGAGCGACGCTCACCCTTGAAAACATTATCTTAGACGGCGGCGCCGTCTGGGGTGCGGACGGGGCGATCACGCTCAGCGCTTCGTCGGGTACGAACGTTTCGACGAACAACAGCGGTTTGTACGCAACCGACAGTCCTATCGTAAAAACCTACGGAACGCTCAATCTTTCGAGCGGCGCGATACTTCGCAACAACGAAAACCGTTTCGGCGGTACGATCGGCAGTGAAAAATACGGCGGCGCGGTAAGCGTTCTCGGCGACGGCGCTCATTTCACGATGAACGGCGGCGAGATTTACGGCAACTACGCTCGCGAGGGCGGCGCGGTGATCGTCGCGAATAAGTATAGTACGGGCGGAAGTCTGTTTACTATGAACGGCGGCAAGATCTACGGCAACGTTGCGCAAAACAAGGGCGGCGCGGTGCAGATTATTTACGGCAACGCAAAAGCCATACTCGAAGGCGGCGAAATTTACGGCAACGCTTCGGCTTCGCGCTTAGGTTCCGTTACCGTTGAAGAAGGCGGCTCCGTCGAAATCGGCGGCAGTCTCGGTCTGTCTGCGGGCAACGTTATGTTCGGCGATAATCGCGGCATGCAGGACTACGCGTTGTATCTCTACAACGATTATTACGATAATTACAGCGGATTCTACGAGGGCAAGAGCGCGGCAAAGGCATATCTGACTTACGCCAACGTCACGCTTGACGGCGCGGTGTACGTCGATAACGGTACTTGCATCTATTTGCGCGGTAATTTAAACAAGGCAATCAGACTGCATATTGCCAAGAATTTCACCGCGGGCGAAAAAGTGATCGATAATGCGAACAACAGCGTAAAATATACGATCGCCGAAAACGTAGTGACGACGGAAAGCGGCAGTCTGGCATACTTTACCGATAGCGAAGGCGCGATATGCGCTTCTAAACTTACGCTCGAAGGCATTGTTGCCGTGGGCAACGAGATCGTTGCGTTCGGTAGTTTGTTCCCCGTTTCCGCTCCCGAATCGTTGAAGATAAAACTCGGCAACTTCGAATACGCTCTTAAAGTAACCGTAAACGGTGACGGAACGTTTACCGCAACGGCGAGCGGAGTGAGTGGATTAACGAGTAATATCGGCGACGTAGTCGTTTACGTCGACGGTTACAATTACACAACGAAGATACCCGTAATAACGTTTTCGCGTATCGACGAATCGTTCGGCTGTTATCAGGGAACGGTCAGCGTGAACACTTTGACCTATAAAACGGGTTCTTCGTCAGATACCATAACCACAGAGATAGTAACGTATACCGAAACATTTAAATTATACGTACAAACTTCTTCGGGTTGGTTTGAGATTTCCGACGGAAAACTTCCCGCTAACGCCAAGTTTACGGACGGCAACGTTTCGTTGAAGATTACATTGTCCGTAAAGAAGAGCAAGGGCGAAGAATCGACCGTAGAGAGCAAAGACTACGTTGCGGTACTGCCTGTAGGCGAACGCGCGAAAGTGGAGAAATTGCCTGTAGTCGCAGAAAGAAATTACAATAGCATTACCATTACCGATACGGTGGACGGTTATGCTTACGAACTTTACAAAGACGGCGCAAAGGTTGGCGATACGGTTTACTCCAACGGAAGCGATATCACGTTTAAGGAGCTTACCGACAGCACTACGTACACTGTTTGCGTATTCGTTCCCGCGACGGAACAGCAATTGACAAGCGCTAAGGATATGAGCGTTACCGTCAAGACTTACTCTCAGGCACAACTTGCCGCAGTCAACGCCATCAAAGAAGAGTACAAT